>DATDTH010000452.1:0-3599 GCA_035290985.1 Pseudomonas sp.
GCACCCCGGCGAATGAATTCGCCCCTACATAAGCACCCGCTCAACCCAGTCGAATATTAAGGCTTTGCGCGCTGCCGAGCTGGGCTGCCTGGGCCAGGGTGCGCCTGGCCTGGCGATCCAGGCGATCGAGCCAGCTGACCACCGTATGGCTGCGTCCCAGGCGCAGGGCCTCGCAGGTCAGTTGCTCGGCGCTCTGTTCGCCGCGGGCGTGCAGCAGCAGGATGCGTTCACGGTTCAGGCCCGCCTCGCGCAGCCAGGCCTGGGTCAGGCTGCTGGGCGGCGCGATCAGGGTCAGCCAGCGGGCGTCCTGGGCCTGGCTCAGTTCGCGCAGGATGGGCGCCAGCAGGTGCAGACAGTGCCCGGCAGTGCCGCGCAGGGACAGTTCGCTGAAGGTATCCGGCTCGGACCATGCCGATTCCAGTCCGCTGTTCAGCAGAGGCGCCGCGGGTTGAGCCAGAAAGGCTTCGAACAGCGGCAGTTGGGTACGGTTCAGCGACTGCGGGAACTGCATAAAGCCTCCTTTAGCGGCGAATGACGCCGACACTCAAACCTTCGATCACCAGATCCTGCTCGGCAAGATCCACTTCGATGGGGGCGAACTCCGGGTTCTCGGCCAGCAGCCAGACCTTTTCGCCTTCACGCTTGAAACGTTTTACGGTAACGTCATCGCCGATGCGGGCCACCACTATCTGGCCATTGCGTGCCTCGCTGGTGCTGTGCACCGCCAGCAGGTCGCCATCGAGGATGCCGATGTCTTTCATGCTCATGCCGCGCACCCGTAGCAGGTAGTCGGCGCGGGGGTGGAAGAAGGCCGGGTTGATCCGGCACGACTCTTCTATATGTTGCTGGGCGAGAATCGGGGCGCCGGCGGCCACCCGGCCGATGATCGGCAGGCCTTCTTCCTCGGTGCTGGGCTCGAAGCCGGGGATGCGGATGCCACGCGAGGCGCCTGGGGTCATCTCGATGGCGCCTTTACGGGCCAGTGCCTTCAGGTGCTCTTCGGCGGCGTTGGGCGACTTGAAGCCCAGTTCCTGGGCGATCTCGGCCCGCGTGGGCGGGTAGCCGTGGTCTTCCAGGCAGCGCTTGATGAAGGCGAGGATCTCGGCTTGGCGTGGCGTCAGTTTCAGCATGGTTGGGCGCTCTGTCTTTTTATACAGTGACTGGGATTATATACAGTGAATGACGCTTGGCAATCCTCCTTTTTCAGTCGGCAGGCTGCGCCAGTCGAAACCCGCGCGGAGGGTCTCGTCCGAGGGTTCTTTTGGAGGAAGTGGATTCTGTGACTGTCCAGCCGAAAAACGGCTTATGCGACTTGACAA
The DNA here is from genome assembly GCA_035290985.1 of Pseudomonas sp. Classification (GTDB taxonomy): domain Bacteria; phylum Pseudomonadota; class Gammaproteobacteria; order Pseudomonadales; family Pseudomonadaceae; genus Aquipseudomonas. Next base: position 1,320 of record DATDTH010000452.1, read on the forward strand.
GACGGTAGGGTGAAACGTATGTTTCAAACAAGTGTTTGTTAGGTGAAAATCCCAATGGCTCAATCGGAAACCGTCGAACGCATTCTGGATGCGGCAGAGCAGTTGTTCGCGGAAAAAGGCTTCGCCGAGACTTCGTTGCGGCTGATCACCAGCAAGGCCGGGGTCAACCTGGCGGCGGTCAATTACCACTTTGGCTCGAAGAAGGCCCTGATCCAGGCGGTGTTCTCGCGTTTTCTCGGGCCCTTTTGCAGCAGCCTGGAGCGTGAGCTTGACCGGCGCCAGGGCAAGGCTGAACCCAAGGCCAGCCTGGAAGACCTGCTGGAGATGCTGGTCGAGCAGGCCCTGGCGGTGAAGCCGCGAAGCGGCAACGACCTGTCGATTTTCATGCGCCTGCTGGGGCTGGCGTTCAGCCAGAGCCAGGGGCACCTGCGCCGCTACCTGGAAGACATGTATGGCAAGATTTTCCGCCGCTACATGCAGCTGGTCCACGAGGCTGCACCGCGAATTCCGCCGATCGAGCTGTTCTGGCGCGTGCATTTCATGCTCGGTGCCGCGGCCTTCAGCATGTCCGGGATCAAGGCCCTGCGCGCCATAGCCGAAACCGATTTCGGCGTGAGCACCTCCATCGAGCAGGTGATGCGCCTGATGGTGCCTTTCCTGGCCGCGGGCATGCGCTCCGAGACCGGGGTTACCGATGAGGCCCTGGCCAGTGCCCAGTTGCGTCCGCGCAGCAAGGCCAGCGCCCTGACCGCCAAGGCCTGAGTTCAGGCCCGCGACAGGCCAAAGCCGCTCCAGGGAGCGGCTTTTTTCGTTGCGTCCCGCCTGCCGACCCTGGCTGCGGCTGGGCGTGGCGGGTGCGATCGGCTAAGCTAGGCGCCCATGGCTCCCCTCGATTTGCTGCATATTTCCCTCGCCGACCAGTGCCTCTATGGCTTCGCCCATGGTCGCCTGTGCCTGCGCCTGGGCGTTTCCACCGCGCGCAATGGCGCCGGTGAGCGCGAGGGCTCCGAGTGCACTCCCCGTGGCCGGCACCAGGTGCGGGAAAAAATCGGCAAAGGCCTGCCGCTGGGCGCCGTGCTCAAGGGCCGGCGCTGGACGGGCGAGGTCTGGAGCCCCGAACTGCATGAGCAGTGCCCGGGGCGTGACTGGATACTGACCCGCATTCTCTGGCTCTCCGGCTGCGAACCGGGTTTCAATCAGGGCGGTGCGGTGGACAGCATGGGCCGTTACATCTACCTGCATGGCACGCCGGATAGCGAGCCCATGGGCGAGCCGCGTTCCCATGGCTGCGTGCGCCTGCGCAATGCCGACCTGCTCGACCTCTTCGCCCGGGTACCGCTGCACTGCGCCGTGCAGATCGACGAAGCACCGTGCCCGCTCTGGGCCTCGGCCGACCTCAGTTAAGGATTTCCTATGAATACTGCCCTGCAGGGCTCTTTGATGCTGGATATCGGCGGCACCTGGCTGACGGCCGAGGATCGCCAGCTGCTGCGCCAGCCCGAGGTGGCCGGCCTGATCCTGTTCGGTCGCAATATCGAGCATCCGCGCCAGGTGCGCGAACTGGCGGCGGCGATCCGCGCCGTGCGCCCGGACCTGCTGCTGGCGGTGGACCAGGAGGGCGGGCGGGTGCAGCGCCTGCGCCAGGGCTTCGTGCGCCTGCCGGCGATGCGTGCCCTGGCCGACAACCCGAATGCCGAATGCCTCGCCGAGCACTGCGGCTGGCTGATGGCCACGGAAGTCCTGGCCGTGGGCCTGGACCTGAGTTTTGCGCCGGTGCTGGACCTGGATCACCAGCGCAGCGCCGTGGTCGGCAGTCGCGCCTTCGAGGGCGATCCCGAGCGCGCCGCCTTGTTGGCCGGGGCCTTTATCCGCGGCATGCAGGCGGCGGGCATGGCGGCCACCGGCAAGCATTTCCCCGGCCATGGCTGGGCGGAAGCCGACTCCCATGTGGCGATTCCGGTCGATTCACGCAGCCTGGAGCAGATCCGTGCCCATGACCTGGTGCCGTTCGCCCGCCTGAGTCGGCAGCTGGCCGCGGTGATGCCGGCCCATGTCATCTACCCCGCGGTGGATGCCCAGCCCGCGGGGTTTTCCCGGCGCTGGCTGCAGGACATCCTGCGTGGCGAGTTGGGTTTCGAAGGGGTGATTTTCAGTGATGACCTGTCCATGGCCGGTGCCCATGTGGTCGGCGATGCGGCGAACCGGATCGAGGCGGCTCTGGTCGCCGGTTGCGACATGGGTCTGGTGTGCAACGACCGGGCGGCCGCCGAGCTGGCCCTG
>DATDTH010000453.1:0-12845 GCA_035290985.1 Pseudomonas sp.
CGACCAACGGCGCGGCCGGAATCATCCCGGCGGTGCTGCATTACTACGTGCGCTTCAGCCCGGCGGTGAGCGAGGCCAACGTGGTCGACTACCTGCTGGCCGCCGCCGCGGTGGGCATCCTGTGCAAGAAGAACGCCTCGATCTCCGGTGCCGAAGTCGGCTGCCAGGGCGAGGTCGGTTCGGCTTGCGCCATGGCGGCTGCCGGGCTGGCGGAAATCCTCGGGGCTACCCCGGGGCAGCTGGAGAACGCCGCCGAGATCGGCCTGGAGCACAACCTGGGGCTGACCTGCGATCCGGTGGGCGGGCTGGTGCAGGTGCCGTGCATCGAGCGCAACGCCATCGCGGCGGTGAAGGCGATCAATGCCGCGCAGATGGCCCTGCGCGGCGACGGCGAACATTTCATCTCCCTGGACCGGGTGATCCGCACCATGCGCGACACCGGTGCCGACATGCACGACAAATACAAGGAAACCTCCCGCGGCGGCCTGGCGGTCAGTGCCATCGAATGCTGAACCCGCCGTTGCGCGGTTTTCGCGCGGCTCGCCACGCTTTGGCGCAAAGGCCACAGTTCGCCGCTGCCGAGGACGTGCTCCGCGCCTAGGGTGACACCGGCCGCGGGTCGCACGGATGGCTCGCCGCAAAAGTGCTACCAAAGTGCTCAGGTCGCCGGCGGTGCGCGGTCTAGAGGCTTGCGCCGCTATTTCTCGCCGTTCCAGGCGAGCGCCCCCTAGACGCTTTGCGGCGTCGTTTTCAGGTTTTATTGAATGCCTGTTCAATCCAGGCATGGCATTTGCGTTATGAACCGTCACTGCCCGGGTGAGCGTCGCGGCCCCCACGGCAATAACTACAAGAGCCTCGCCTGAGGCCTTTATCTGCTTTGCGTGAGGAGATAGCGATGTCACCGTTCAATCCGGGGCCACAGGCCCAGAACCGTGCGCCCCAGTCCATCGGCTTTCTGCTGCTGGACAATTTCACCCTGATTTCCCTGGCCTCGGCCGTTGAGCCGTTGCGCATGGCCAACCAGTTGTCCGGCCGCGAGCTGTACCGCTGGACCACCCTGAGCCACGATGGCGGCCAGGTCTGGGCCAGTGATGGCCTGCAGATCACCCCCGATGCCGCGATGGCCAAGGCACCGGCCCTGGACATGGTGATCGTCTGTGGCGGTATCGGCATCCAGCGCAGCGTGACCCGCGAGCATGTGATCTGGCTGCAGGCCCAGGCTCGCCAGGCGCGTAAACTCGGGGCGGTCTGCACCGGCAGCTGGGCCCTGGCCTGCGCTGGCCTGCTCGACGGTTTCGATTGCAGCGTGCACTGGGAATGCCTGGCGGCAATGCAGGAAGCCTTTCCACGGGTGGTGATGAGCACCCGGCTGTTCTCCCTGGACCGCAACCGCTTCACCAGCTCCGGCGGCACCGCGCCGCTGGACATGATGCTGCATGTGATCGCCCGCGAGCATGGTCGCGAACTCTCGGCGGCGATTTCCGAGATGTTCGTCTACGAGCGCATCCGCAACGAACAGGATCACCAGCGCGTGCCGCTCAAGCACATGCTCGGCACCAATCAGCCGAAGCTGCAGGAAATAGTCGCCCTGATGGAGGCCAACCTGGAGGAACCGATCGACCTGGACGAACTGGCGGTCTACGTCGCCGTGTCCCGGCGGCAGCTGGAGCGATTGTTCCAGAAGTACCTGCACTGTTCGCCGTCGCGTTACTACCTGAAGCTGCGCCTGGTGCGAGCCCGGCAGTTGCTCAAGCAGACGCCGATGTCGATCATCGAGGTGGCCTCGGTCTGCGGTTTCGTCTCCACCCCGCATTTCTCCAAATGCTACCGCGAGTATTTCGGCATTCCGCCACGGGACGAGCGCATGGGCTCCAACACCGCGCAACAGGTGACCCTGTTGCCGATTCCCCAGGCGCTGACCCTGGCGCCGCTGTCCGGGGCCTTGACCGCCTTGAGCCAGGCGCGCAACGAATCGACCTTCGCCAGCGTCAGGTTGTAGGCGCGGCTCGTTCGGGCGCGTCTGCCCAGGGCGCGCGCCACCGAGAGGGCGGCAGCGTAATCCGGGAGATGCCCGGCGACCAGACGGGTTTTTCGTGAAAGTACGCTAAGCGCTGGCCGAGCTGGGCCAGCAGGCAAAGAGGCCATAGCCCAGCAGGGCGATCACCAATAGCAGATTCAAAGTCGACATCGCGGTGCTCCGCGCGGCTGGGGCAGTGGGGGGCGCAGTCGAAAGCCTGCCGGAGCGAACCCCGGCAGGCTTAGGTGTCGAGCGAGGGGCCGTTACTGGCTCTTGATGCCGCGCAGGTAGGTGGCCGGTTCGGCGCCCAGGTTGCTCAGCAGGCGCTCGCTGTACCAGTCGATAAAGTTGACCACGCCGAACTCGTAGGTCGTGGAGTAGGGCCCCGGCTGGTAGGCGCTGGAGTTGATGCCGCGCTGGTTCTCTTCGGCCAGGCGGCGGTCCTGGTCGTTGGTCGCGTCCCAGACTTCGCGCAGGCGCGCCACGTCGTAATCCACCCCTTCCACGGCGTCCTTGTGCACCAGCCACTTGGTGGTGACCATGGTTTCCTGGGCGCCCAGGGGCCAGACGGTGAAGTTGATGATGTGGTCGCCCATGCAGTGGTTCCACGAATGGGGCAGGTGCAGGATGCGCATCGAGCCCAGGTCCGGGTTCTGGATCCGTCCCATGAGTTTCTTGCTGCCGGGCTGGCCGTCCATGGTCATGGATACGGTGCCCTTGAGCAGCGGCATGCGCACGATGCGGTTGCGCAGGCCGAAGCTGGCGTGGGCATAGGGGATTTTTTCGGCGTCCCAGGCGGCGGCGGATTCGGCCACGTGGTCCTTGAAGCTCTGGGTCGCGCGGGGGTCGGTGACGTCGTCCCACTCCAGCAGGGTCTTGAGCAGTTCCGGGTGCGAGCCGCTGCAGTGGTAGCACTCGCGGTTGTTCTCCAGCACCAGCTTCCAGTTGGCCTTTTCCATCAAGGTGGACTGCACCGCCACCTTGGTGTTCTCCATGTCGTAGGGCTCCATGTAATGGGCCAGGGTCGCGAGGAATTCATCGATGGCCGGCGGGTTCTCGGCCAGGGAAATGAAGATATAGCCGCCGGCGGTCTTCACCTGCACCGGTTTGAGGTGGTAGTCGGCCAGGTTGAAGTCGGCGCCCATCTCGGTGCCGGCGAACAGCAGGCGACCGTCCAGCTCGTAGGTCCACTGGTGATAATGGCAGACCAGCTTGGCGACCTTGCCCTTGTCGCTGGTGCACAGCCGCGAACCGCGGTGGCGGCAGACGTTATGGAAGGCATGCACCACGCCTTCGGCGCCGCGGATGATGATGATCGGGTTCTTGCCGATTTGCAGGGTCAGGTAGTTGCCCTTGGCCGGAATTTCGCAGGTCATGCCGGCGATCAGCCATTCCTTGTGGAAGATCTCCTGCATGTCGATCTCGAACAGGCGCTCATCGCTGTAGAAGGGCTGCGGCAGCGAGAAGGTGCGCTCGCGGGTCTGCAGCATATCGGCGGTGGCCTTGCGTGCTGCGTCCAGCGGATCGCCCAAACTCAGGGTTGAAGTGACGTCCATCGGTTAAGTCCTCATGGCCGCGGGCGGCCAGCGAAAAAAGGCGGATATGGTTACTGCGCAAGGCCGTGTTCAATGCGTGGCGCTGTCGCTCGACAGCGCTCGTGCCGGAGTCGATGATCAAGCCTGGGTCAGACCGGTTTCGGTCCAGCACCCAGGGGTCCGGCTGGAATCGAGTGTGGGGTCGGACGGGCGCGGGGCCTTATCCCTGGGCGACATGCTCGCATCCGATCCCGACGCCCCAGGCCCTATGCCACGGGGCCGGTCGCGATAAGCATGTGGATGTCGCAGATAGGTAAGTGGTCACCTGGGGCCTTGCGGACAATTCATCCTCGCAAGCTAGACAGGCCTGCATTCGGCCGTGGAGATAAGTATGTCCAGCAATTTTCTGAATCCGGTGAACACCCAGACCTGGGCCAATGGGCGCCACCTGGTGCGCTGCGTCAAGGTGATCCAGGAAACCTGGGATGTGCGTACCTTCTGCTTCATGGCCGATCAGCCGATCATGTTCTTCTTCAAGCCGGGGCAGTTCGTCACCCTGGAGCTGGAGATCGACGGCCAGCCGATCATGCGTTCCTACACCATCTCCAGTTCGCCCTCGGTGCCCTACAGCTTTTCCCTGACCATCAAGCGGGTGCCGGGCGGCAAGGTCTCCAACTGGTTGCACGACAACCTGAAGGAAGGCGACGAGCTGCCGATGCATGGTCCGGTGGGCCTGTTCAATGCCATGGATTTCCCCAACGACAAGGTGCTCTACCTCAGCGGCGGGGTGGGGATCACGCCGGTGATGTCCATGGCCCGCTGGTTCTTCGACACCAATGGCGCGGTCGACATGGTTTTCGTCCACAGCGCACGCACGCCCAAGGACATCATCTATCACCGCGAGCTGGAGCATATGGCCTCGCGGATCAGTAATTTCAGCCTGCACATCATCTGCGAGAAGCATGGCCTCGGCGAGGCCTGGGCCGGTTATCGCGGCTACCTCAACCAGAAAATGCTCGAGCTGATCGCCCCCGATTTTCTCGAGCGGGAAATCTTCTGCTGTGGCCCGACGCCCTATATGAATGCGGTCAAGCGCCTGCTGGAAAGCAATGGCTTCGACATGCAGCGCTACCATGAGGAATCCTTCGGCGCCACGCCCTCGGAGGCTCGCGCCGATGCCCTGGAGCATGCCGAGCAGGCCGCCGACGCCCCGTTGCCGGATGCCGCCGACCTATGCCAGGTCGAGTTCAGCAACACCGGCAAGAGCATCCGCGTGGCGCCGGGGGAAACGGTCCACGCCGCGGCGGCCAAGCTCGGCCTGCACATTCCCAAGGCCTGCGGCATGGGCATCTGCGGCACCTGCAAGGTGCTCAAGACCGCCGGCGAGGTGGAGATGGAGCACAACGGCGGGATTACCGACGAGGACGTGGCCGAGGGCTATATCCTGTCCTGCTGCAGCGTGCCCAAGGGCGACGTCAGCATCGAGTACTGAGCAGCGCCCGATCTCCAGGTCTCACTCCTTCAGGTACTTGTCGTAAATGGCCTGGTAGCGGCCGCTGCGCTTGAGGTGCTCGAGCCCGGCATTGAAGTCGTCGCGTACCTGGGGGCTGCGAAACACCGGCCGATAGTCCTCGGGGTTGAGTTGCACGAAGGGGTGCTCCTCGACGGGGCGCAGTTCGATCTCATGCCTGGCCTTCAGTCGCAGCGAGAAGTACTTGAAGATGCTCCGGTCGCTCAGCACCACATCCTGGCGGCCCTTCTCCAAGGCCAAGACCTGAATCTCCTGATCGGATTGCTCATAATAGTTACCCGCTGCCGCAACCGGCCCCAGCCACTCGGGGTAACGCTTCGCGGCGCCCTGGAAGGCGACGACCCGCAAGCCGTCGAGGTCAGCCGGGGTGCGAATCTGCAATTGGCGCGCCGCGAGGGTGATGAACACATTGTCGTAGAACACCGCCGGGTCACCGTAGTGCGCCCCGTAGGGGCTCAGGTCCTGGCCGAGGTCGGTCATGGCGGCATCCACCTCGCCGGACTTGAACGACAGGGGGACCCGGGCGAACGGATAATAGCGAGGCAGTAGCCGGTGGCCGCGGTAGGCCAGCGCCTCGCCTATGACCTCCAGTTCGATCCCCGAGTGGGTTTCAGGAAAACAGAAGGGTGGGATTTTCTCGCCGAAGGCCATGCTTACGTCGGCGGCCTGCAAAGCAGTGACCGCCAGCGAGAGGGAAACAAGAACGAGCCAACGCAGCATCGTGCGTCCTTATCGTCAGGGGAGGGGATGAAGGGTGCTTGAGGCTTGCTACCCTAACAAAGCCACGAGGCGTTGCGGCCTGCGCGAGGGGAAAAACCGCCAGGCGGCGTGCGTCTCTCGCCGCCATGCTGGGCGCCAGCCCTTGGTTGGGCGCTTTTCCCGGGCCCAAGCTCTAGCCTGGCCTATTTACGCAAAAGGAAGGGCGATCATGGGGAGACGTTTGCTGGTGCTGGCCTTGTTGGTGCTGGCTGGGTGCGCACAGAAGCCGATCGAGCTGGAGCAGGAGCAGCCGCAGTCGCAGCTTCGTCAGGCCCAGGCCTCATCACCTAGTTTGCAATACCTGGGCGTGGGCGGCTATCTGCTGCGCTGGCAGGGCGAGGCCCTGTTGTTCGCGCCCTCGTTCAGTAACCCGGCGACCATCGGCTTGCCGCCACTGGCGGTGAGCGCCGATACGGCGAAAATCGATCAACTGATGCCCGAGGCAGGGGATGTCAGCATGCTGCTGGTCGGCCATGCCCATTACGATCACCTGCTGGACGTGCCCCATGTGCTGGCACGGCACACGCCCCAGGCCAAGGTCTATGGCTCGAAAACCATGGGGCATATCCTGGCCGCGGTCATTCCGCGTGAGCGCATAGTCGATGCCGAGGCGGTGATGGCCGATGGGCCGCGCCCGGGGCAGTGGTTCTATTCGCCGAACCGGCGGATCCGCGCCATGGCGATTCGCAGCGAGCACGCGCCACATCTGCTGGGCATGAAGTTCCTCGGTGGCCAGTACGATGCCGACCTGACCGAACTGCCGCGCAGTGTGATGGGCTGGCGGGAAGGCCAGACCCTGGCCTGGTTGGTGGATCTGCTCGACGAGGAGGGGGGCGTGCGTCATCGCCTGCACTACCAGGATGCCGCGAGTCGGCCGCCCCTGGGCCTGCCGCCGCAACTGCCGGACGACAAGGCGGTGGATGTGGCGATTCTCTGCGTCGGTGCCTGGGACCAGGCACCGGCCTACCCGAGCGTGCTGCTCAAGCGCCTGCAACCGCGCCTGGCGGTGCTGGGCCACTGGGAGGATTTCTTCGGTAACGATCCGCGCCAGCCCCAGGGCCTGCGGCTGCAGGATATCCGCGGCCTGATCGCGCTGACCCGGGTCAATCTGCCGCCGGGCGGCGAGCTGAAGTTACCGGTGCCCTTCGCGCAGATTCCCCTGCCGGCCCCAGAAGGCGAAGACTCCCGGGTCTCGTCACTCCGTTAATCCCGTCGCCGCGGGGCTGGCGCATTTTCAGGAAGGTTCTGTCCGCGTGGGTTACGCCGCGCGGAGAGTGCGGCGTGGTTTGCCAGACCGGTTTTCTGCGCGGCTAACGCCACCCTACGAACAGCATTTCAGCGAAGCCTATAGGTCAATCGGGGCGGCGCTCAGCGCCCCGCAGTGCTTCGGCGAAACCCGCTGCCTCGGAGCATGCGCACCAGGCTGCGCGCGCAGTGCAGCCCACAAAGCGCGACTCTTCCTACGGCCAGAGACACTGGGCCGAGGGGGCTCTCCCGCGGCCTCAGTCCACCACGAAGCTGCGGCTGACCGCGCTGTAGGGATGGAGAGTGAAGGTTATGGGCGCCTTGCGGGTGCCGTGATGGCTCAGGCGATAGGTGCCGGGCGCAACGTCGGCATCGATGTCCCATTCGACTGTGGCCTGGGAGGTGCCCCAGAAGCCATTGATGCGTTTCCAGCGAAAGCGTGTCGTCCAATCATTGTCGTTGGCGATGGTGTGCCACTGCCCCCCCACCAACCGTTGCACCTCGAGAAAACTGCCCATGGTGTGCAGATCGTTTTTCGGGTGCCCGGCCCAGAAGATCGCCTGGGCGGTTTGCCCGCGACTGTAATGCTGGGCCGGCTGGCTGACCAGGTCGCCGATTTTTTTGAACAGGGGGGGCTGATCGTGCACCACCCCGGTTTGCAGGGTTATCTGTTGGTCTGCGAGGTTCCGTGGCCGCGGTTCGCCGCTGCGGACCAGGGGCTCGCCACTGGCCAGGCTGGTGGCCAGCTCGTATAGCGCCTGGCGGTAGGCGGCGAGCGTCCAGGGACCGAAGTGGGTGGAGCCGCCTTCGTAGTGGCCAAGCCGGTACTCTTCATGGGTGGTGACGTAACCGGCATAGGCGTTGCTGTAGCCGGCTACCACCCAGTGACGGAGGCCGGTACCGGGTACGGCTGCTACGGTGCTGCGCAAGCGTCGCCCGGCCATGATGGTGAACTCGCCAGGTACCGCCAGTAGGCCCAGTTGGCCGATCTTCAGAATCGAGACCGGTAATACCTCTGGGGACCAGGGGTAGGGCTTGAAATTACCCTGGGCCAATAGCAGGCCACGCGGCTGATGGCAGGTTTTCTGTTCCTCGCTCGGGGCAGTGAGCAGGGCGGTGAGGGCACGCCAGAACAGGTTGCCCTGCAGCTGACCTTCCTTGAAAAAATCCAGGCCGCGACCATCTTCGGTGCCGGCGGCAAAACCATAGCCCAGGGCCGCCGTGCAGGTTCGATGCGCCTGTCCATCCTCGGTGAAGAGGCCGGCGACGGATTGGGTACTCAGGTCATAGTGCTTGTGGCGGTAATCGATAGGCCCGCTCAACGGTTCGCTGGCCTGTTCGTAGAGCTGCCGGGCGCTGTCGTACTGCATCTGCCCGATCAGCCGTACGCTTTGCTCCGGGGTGTCGCCTGGACCGCTGCCATCCAACCGGACATTGGGTGTCATGTCGCCGGCATTGCTCTGGGCAAACGCGGCGACGAAGGCCGTGCTGTCATAACCGCTGCCCATCAGCTGCTTCTCGAACAGGTACTGGGCATAACCTTTGTTATCACCCGAGAGCAAGGTATTGGTGTTGGGCAACGAGACTCCGTGGGTCGCGAACCAGCTGATCATGCCGACCGGCTGGCCATTCTTGACCAGCTTGAGTACGGTCATTTCCGGATCGGTGTCGGGGTAGTGGGCGGCATCCAGATTACGGTAGTAGGCCTCCTGGGAGCGGTTGGCGTTGGCGCCCCAGAGCTCGCCGCGATTGAACAGAATATGGCCCGGTCCCAGGTCCCGGTGGGCCCGGTCGATGGCCGCGACTATGCCGTTCACCTGGGCGTCATAGGTCTGTTTGATAAAGCCCTTGATGGTGATGTTGTAGAGCGCGTAATGGGAATGGCCGCCTGCCGCTGCGTGGGTGTGGGTGGCACTGATGACCAGGTTGCGTTCGCTGTAGAGGTTGCCGTAGCGCGCCTGTAGCGCCGCGGTGACACCCTGGGTGACGCTTTGGAACGTCGCGCCACTGTCGATGTTGACGAAGACCACCCGCTTGCCCGTCAGTGGGTCGGCGATGATGTAGGCCCTGGCCCATTGCCGGTCATGGATACCACTGGAGGCCTGGTCAAGCGCTGCATAACCGAACAGGCTGACCTCCGCTGCTGGACCGGTGATGTCAAAGATGCCGCGACCGATCAGGTAGTTGTCGGAGTAAGCCAGCACCGGGCCGGGCAACAGCAGCGCAGTGGCGAGCAGCAGGCAGGCGCGCATATTCACGGACGACTCCTTCTTCTTGTTTTTTGGGGGAGCGATCATCGGCGAGCGGGCCACGCACCCTTCCCGCCCGGACCTTGTTGAGACTTTAGTGCCAGAAAAGGCTGCGAGCCCTCTGTTTTTTACCCTATCCAAAGTTCGGACTTTCGTGACCGGGCCGGTTGATGGAAAGGCTCGGTGCGGCTCTGGAAATACCGCTGCAGACGGCGCTATTGCTGAGCATGAACGTTGCGCTGCGGGCATTTCCACCCGGTTGGAAGCCCGGCGCAAATGCGACGCGTCTTTGATAAGCAAAAAGCGCGCGTCTATACCTAGCCCTTCACGAAAAGCTCGGGCGTCACACCACCCTGTGCGCCCGCTGCCGTGAGCGTGTTCCTGTTCGCGACCCCGCGGCGGGGACAGTCTCGGAGAGATCCTCCGACTCAAAAACCATGGAGATACACTTCAATGCAGAGGAATTTTGCAGCTCAAGCGTTTTTGTTCACAGCTCTCACCCTTCCCGTCACGTCCTTCGCCGCCAATCTGATCGATGTCGCCCGCCTGCCCGCCCAACGCTCTCTGACCGGGCCGGCGGACTTGCATGCCGCGCTGGGTGCGGGTTCCGAGGAGCTGGCGGCGGAGCGCACCGGCAAGCTGGCGAATGGCGCGGTCGTGACCCGCTACCAGCAGTTTTACAAGGGCGTGCGGGTCTGGGGCGAAGCCATTACCGAAGTTCAGGCCGCGGGCGCGAAAAAACCGGCACGCAGCGGGCGGTTTGTCGTCGATCTCGAGAGTGACCTGGTGGCGGGCGCCACCCCGACCCTGACGGCCGAGCAAGCCCTGAGCCAGGTCAAAAGCCTCAAGGCCCAAGGTGTCGAGACGCTGAACGACAAGGCCGAACTGGTGGTCAGGTTGGGGCCGCAGAATGTGGCGCAGTTGGTGTACGTGGTCTCGTTCTTTATCCCGGGGCCTACGCCCTCGCGGCCCCATGTGATGATCGAGGCCAACAATGGCCTGGTGCTGAAACAGTGGGAAGGGCTCACCCATGCCGAAGCCTCCGGGCCTGGCGGCAATGCCAAGACGGGCGCCTACGCTTACGGTACCGATTTCGGCCCGCTGCTGGTGAGCAAGGACTGCCGGATGAACAGTGGCAACGTGATCACCGTCGATCTGAAGAACAGCCAGAGCAACGCCAGCACCAAGGCGTTCCAGTTCGCCTGCCCCTTCAACGACTATAAGGCGGTCAACGGCGCGTTCTCACCGCTCAACGATGCCCACTACTTCGGCAACGTGGTGTTCGACATGTACAAAAGCTGGTTTGGCGGTCTGCGGCCCATCAGCCAGAAACTCTATATGAAGGTGCATTACAGCAGGAACTACGAGAATGCCTTCTGGGATGGCCAGGCCATGACCTTTGGCGATGGGGGCAGGACGTTTTACCCCCTGGTAGCGCTGGACGTGGTGTCCCACGAGGTCAGCCACGGCTTTACCGAGCAGCAATCCGGGCTGGCCTACGAGGGCCAGTCGGGTGGCATGAACGAAGCGTTCTCGGACATGGCCGGCGAGGCCGCCGAATATTTCATGAAACAGAAAAACGATTGGAGGGTCGGCTACGACATATTCAAGGGCTCGGGATCGCTGCGTTACATGGATGATCCGACCCAGGACGGTTATTCCATCGCCCACGCCGCCGATTATTACGAGGGGATCGACGTGCACAACTCCAGCGGGGTCTATAACAAGGCGTTCTACCTGCTGGCGAACAGCACCGGCTGGAATACCCGTAAGGCCTTCCAGGTATTCGTCGACGCCAACCGCTTCTACTGGACCGAAACCAGCACCTTCGACCAGGGCGCGTGTGGGGTGATCCAGTCCGCGCAGAACCGCAGCCTGGGGGCTGCCGACGTAGTGGCGGCCTTTAAGCAGGTCGGCGTGGTCTGTCCGACCTGGCTATAAGAGACGCGTGCTGCGGCTGAGCCGTCGAGTCGTTTGCGCGTTGGAAGAAAGCCCGCCTCGAAAGAGATGGGCTTTTTGAGGCCTCTGTGTCCGGGGGCTTGCGTTCACTCCGCTACACCGCCAACGCCCCCCTGAGCGGCGCTAGCTTCCCGGTTGGGCAAGGGTTTTAGTGAGGATGGCCTGATAGGCCGCCGATTCGCGCTGGCGTTGGATCTGGTTCCAGACCTGCGTCGCCAGCGCCGGGTGTTTGCCCAGCAGTTGCCTGGACAGCATCAGGTAATAGGCCTTGTGTTCGAGGGAGGGTGAGGTCTTTTCGATAAAGCCGGCCAGCTCGGGATGGGCCTGCAGAACGAAGTCGGCGCGCTGGCTCTGCAGGGCGGCGGCCTGGATGCGTCCGTTTTTCAGCATATTCAGCAAGGCCTGGGGATCGCGGCTGTTTTCCTCGACCTCGACCCCGTGGTGGTGGAGGAAATCGACGATGGAAAAGCCGCTCAACGAGCCGATCTTGCCGCTGAGTTGCTCGAATCCCTGACCGTTCCACCTGACCGGGTCGCCGACCCGGCGATACAGTGAATAGGACGAGGTGTGCAGACGTTTTTCGTCATCCAGTTCGCCGTTCGCGCGCGTCGGATAGGCGCCCATGGCCAGGCGTTCGGCTTTGTAGCTGGCGGCGAAGGCGCCGTCATAGAGCCCCTGCTCCAAGCCGGCCAGACAGCGTTTCCAGGGCATGGGCCGGCGCGCGATCTCCAGTCCCAGCGCCTGGCCGACCAGGTCGACCAGCGCCTGGTTGAGCCCGCTGCCATCGGTCATGACCCAGGGGTAAGAGTCCTGGTCCTCGTAGCAGAAGGTCAGCGCGGGCGCCGCAGCGACCTGGCTGCAGAACGCGGCCAGCAGCAATCCACCAATCCATTTCCGCCCCATGCTGTGCTCCGCAACGGTAAGCGCGTTTGATCCCGGACACGCGCAGTACTCGCTTCGCCTGCCATGTTCCGACCCTCGCGACTCTCAGTATAGGCGGGGGTAAGCGGCAAATGGCTATCAGTGATCGCTCACGGCCTAACAGCGGCCTCTGCTCAGGACCCGCAGGCCCCAAGCTCGGCCTGGCGCTTCTTGCTCAGGCGGCTGACGGTCTTGTGGTACGACCAGCCGATCAGTTCTCTCAGGTAGTCGGCGGGCACGCGCTGCACCTCGACCACAGTGACCCAATGGAAGCGGTGCATATAGCGGGCGGGCTTGATCCCGGGCTGTTCGGTCATTTCGAGAAAGCGCTCGGGGCTGACGCGCAGGCTGAAACGCCACTGTTCCGGCTGGCTGGTCTTGAAATAGGCGAAGGGTCGGGTGTCGACCGCGAACTGCAGGATATTGCCCGGGCTGGCGACCAGGGTTTCATGGGCGCCGGGCAGCGTGCGGCAGAAGGCTTTTACGGCGTCGGTGTCCATGGGGTTTCCTGCGGAGTGATTGGTAGAACCCACGGCGGGGGGCAGCAGCAGGCCGTTGAGTTAGGGTTTGAACGCCGGTGCGTCCAGGTGACAACCGACGGTGGCGAGAAAATCCTGCAGGCGCTGGCC
>DATDTH010000454.1:0-10900 GCA_035290985.1 Pseudomonas sp.
GGTGGGTTAGCCGCGCAAAAAGCCGCTCCGACAAACCACGCCAAAGCCGCGGCGCGGCGTAACCCACGCGGAAGGATGCTCCAGGCACCCGTTAAGAAGCCCAGGCGGTTATGCTGTGGGCCATGACGATCATTGTGCAGATTTCCGATACCCATTTCGGTACCGAGCAGCCCGCGGTGGTAGCCGCCATGGAAGCCCATGTGCAGGCCCATGGCGCCGACCTGCTGGTGCTGTCCGGCGATATCACCCAGCGCGCCCGCGGCGCCCAGTTCGCCGCCGCCCGGGCCTTCCTGCAGCGCCTGGAGGGCCATGGCGTGCCGGCCAGCCTGGTGATCCCGGGCAATCACGACCTGCCGCTGTTCAACCTGGTGTCGCGCTTCATCGCCCCCTACGACCAGTACCAGCAGCATTTCGGCGAGGACCTGGAGCCGAGCTTCGAGAACGACGAGCTGCTGATCATCGGCCTCAACACCACCCATCCCAAGCGCCACAAGGATGGCCTGGTCACCCATGAGCAGGTCCAGGCCGTGACCCAGCGCCTGGCGCACAGCGACCCGGCCAAGCTGCGCATAGTGGTAGCCCACCAGCCCTTCGGCTCCCTGGTACTCAGCGACCTGGAGAACCTGCAGCACGGCGCGCTGGCCGCGCTGACGCGCTGGGCCGATGCAGGCCTGGACATGGTGATGGGCGGGCATATCCACCTGCCCTATGTGCTGCCGCTGCGCAATCAGTACCCCAGCCTGTCGCGGGATATCTGGATAATCCAGGCCGGCACCACCCTGTCATCGCGGGTGCGCGGCAACGCGCCGAACTCCTTCAACCGCCTGTACCTGGGGCCCCGCGGCAGCAAGGAGGTACGGGTCGAGCGCTGGGACTACCAGGGCGACTCGGCGGCGGGCCAATTTGTAGTCGGCGAACGCTTCGAGCTGGGCTGGCACGGCGTGCGCTGAGCAGGGCTGCGAGCAAGACCAGGCGATCGGGCCGAAAGTGCGCAAAAAATTCGCGGGTTTCACCCGCCCCGCCGAAGCGCTTTTCGTAGGTCGGGTTAGCGCAGCGTAACCCGACGACATTGGTCGTCGCTGGACGCAGGAGCATCCAAGCCTGCATTCCCACGCGGAGCGTGGGAACGATCGAGCAATTTCACCGAAGCGTTGCGGTGCGTGGTGATGCTTAGACGGTGCGCTGAGGCGGAGGTGAAAATGCCCCCTCACCGATTCAGCGCTTGCGGCACAGGGTCAGGCCATCGCCCAGGGGCAGCAGGGACAGGTCCAGGCGCGGGTCGTTTTTCAACCGCCGGTTGAGCACCTGAATGGCCCGGGTGTCGGCGCTGTCGGGATTGGCTTCGAGGACCCGGCCGCTCCACAGGGTGTTGTCGAACAGCAGCAGGCCGCCGGGGCGCAGCAGCATCAGGGCATGCTCCAGGTAGGCCAGGTAGTTGGCCTTGTCGGCATCGACGAAAATCAGGTCGAAGCTTTCGCTCTGCCCCGCCCGTTCCAGGGCGACCAGGGTCTCCAGGGCGGGGGCCAGGCGCAGCTCGATGCGCTCAGCGACCCCGGCCTGGCGCCAGTAACGTCGCGCCACATCGGTGTACTGCGGGTCGATGTCGCAGCAGATCAGCTGACCGTCGGCCGGCATCGCCTCGACCATGCACAGGGCGCTGTAGCCGGTGAAGGTGCCGATTTCCAGCAGCCGCCGGGCCCCGATCAGCTTGACCAGCAACGCCATGAACTGGCCCTGCTCCGGGGCGATCTGCCAGCGGGCGAGCGGCAGCGCGGCGGTTTCCTCACGCAGGCGCTTGAGCAGCGGCGTCTCGCGCAGGGAAACCTCCAGCAGGTAGCCGTAGAGGGCATCGTCGAGATTCAGGCTGCGGTTGGTCATAAACAGGCTCTCGTGTGATCGGGGGCCAATTTATTCGCCAGAAGGCCCCCCAAGATTTCGACACCTCCAACAAGCCCGTGATTCAGCGCCTACTCAGGGCGTCTGCGCCACGGCATCGCTGTTGAGCACGCGCTTGGCATTGAGGTAGCTCTTTTGCCAGTAGGCGCTGCTCAGGCTGTCCAGGCGCACGGTTCCGCCACTGGAAGGCGCATGAACGAAACGCCCTTCACCGACATAGATGCCGGCATGGCTGACCTTGCCGCCGCCGCTGGTGGCGAAAAACAGCAAGTCGCCGCTCTGCAAGGCCTGACGTGGCACCGCGGGTGCCCGCAGACGGATCAACTCGCCGGTGGAGCGCGGCAGCGCCAGGCCGGCTGCGTCGCGGTAGACATAACCGATCAGACCGCTGCAATCGAAACCACTGGCCGGGGTGTTACCCCCGTACCGATACGGCGTGCCGACCAGGCCCAGGGCACGAAACAGCACATCCTCCGCCGCCGGGGCGAAATATTCGAGCGTCGCGCTGGCCTGGGGTTCGGGGGCGGGTGCACGGCTCGAGCAGGCGCCAAGCAGCGCGACGAGGACGAGTAAGGTGAGACGGGCCGTGACGGGCATGAGCGAGGCGGTCCTGAGCGGTGGTGCGCCCTACTCTGCCGTCAACCCCGATCCCGCGCAAGGCTTGCGCGGGATCGGTCGGTCAGCGTTGCGAGGCCTTGCCGGCGGTGGGCGCCATGGCCAAGGCGCGCTTGGCCTCGATAAAGGTGCGACTCCAGTACTTGTCGTCCAGGCTGTCGACCCGCACGCCACCGCTGCGGCTGCTGGAGGAATGAATGAACTGGTCATCGCCCAGGTAGATCCCGGCGTGACTGACACGACCGCGACCCGCGGTGCTGAAGAACAGCAGATCACCCGGTTCCAGCTCGGTGCGGGCCACCAGGGGGGCATTGATATTGATCATGTCCCGGGAGGAACGCGGCAATTGCATGCCGGCCTCTTCCTTGAACAGGTAGCCGATGAAACCGCTGCAATCGAAACCGGACGTCACCGAGGTGCCACCGAAACGATAGCGCGTACCAACCAGGGACAGGCCATGGGCCAGGATGCTGTCGGCGAAGGTCGGCAGCTGGTAGGGCTTGCCGCTGGCCAGGTCCTTCCACTCTTGGCTGTCCTGGGGCTTTTCCGGTCCCTGGAAGGCCGAGAGGTCCAGCTGAGGCTCGCTGAGCGCGACGTCGGGGCTTGGCGAATGGGGCGTCGGGCTATGCCCGGCACAGGCCACCAGCAGGAAACTGAGTGCGAGGGGCACGAGGGGTGCGAAGCGCTTTAGCATGGGCACGACCGTGTCTGAACTTTTAAGAAGCCGCGACTATGCCTTCTATGACCCTCATTTGCAAATTCAATGACCCCTTGTGTGACTCAGTAGTTCCTGCAACACATCTAAGGCCCGCCCCTGCAGATGCAGATGCACCAAGGCACTGAGGTCGGTGCGGGTCGGGTTGATCTCCGCGGTGAAGCCGCCGGCCTGGCGCACGCGCAGGACCGGCTCGACTATGTAGGGGAAGCTCGCCGAGGTGCCGATCGTCAGCACCAGCTCGAAGCCCTGGCGCAGCTGTTTATACAGGTTATCGATGGCCGCCTCCGGCAGCATCTCCTCGAAGAGCACCACGGGCGGGCGCAGAATGCCGGCGCAGCGGCCGCAACACGGCGGCAACGGACGCCGCAAGTGCTCGGCCAGCTCCGCGCTTTCGGCGCCGCAGGACTGGCAATAAAGCGGCGCCAGCTGGCCGTGGATCTCGATCAGCCGCTCGGGCGGGCTGCCCGCCGCGCGGTGGTAGCCGTCGATATTCTGGGTCAACACCCAGCATTCGGGGTTGCGCCGTTGCAGTTCGGCAATGGCCCGATGGCCGGCGTTGGGCTCGGCGCCCAGGCAGGCCTTGCCGAGTTCCGCCAGGTATTTCCAGCACAGTGCCGGGTTGTCGCGCAGCATGGGCCCGGACAGCGCCGTCTCGATCGGCAGGCCCTCTTCGGTCAGGCCGTTGTACAGCCCGCCCAGCCCGCGGTAGGTCGGCAGGCCGGAGTCGGCGGACAGCCCGGCCCCGGTGATGATCAGGATGCGTTCGGCCTGGTCGATGGCCTGTGCCAGGCGCTTGATCGCTCCGTCCATGCGGCCCTCCAGCTCGCTGTTCAATGGTTGACCGTGTGCGCCAGCATCACCGAGAGCTGGCACAGCGGCCGGCCGCTTTCGGCGTGCCACTGGTTGAAGGCGGCCTGCACCGCGGCCAGGTCCTTGAGGCTGGTCGGCGCCTTGTCGATGATCTCCTGGGCCTTGAGCGCCGCCACCATATCCTCCGACGGGATAAAGGTGTCCTTGCCGATCATGCGCAGCAAGCGCGGCGCCGAGAGTCCACCCAGCTGGCTGCCGTGCCTGGCCAGGTATTTCCACAGCCCAACTATGTCGGTCACCGGCCAGTCGGCGATCAGCGCGCCGAAACTGCCCTTTTCCTTGCTCACATCGAGCACGAACTGGGCATTGCGCGGCACACTTTTCAGCTTGCCCAGGTGACGGATCAGGCGCTTGTCCTGCATCAATCGCTCGAGGTGTTCGGCGCCCATCAGCACCACCTTTTCCGGATCGAAACCGAAGAAGACCTCCTCGAAGGTCGGCCACTTGGCGTCCACCAGGCTGTGCTTGAGCCCCGCGCGAAACACCCGCAGGGCGATCAGCGACAGGTAGCGATCGTTGCCGATGGCCCGCAACTGCTGCGCCGCCAGGGGCTGGGGCAAGCGGGCTTCCAGGGCGGCCTGGGAGCCGAAGCGGTTGAGGCAGTACTCGTTCAGCCATTTGTAATCGCGCATGCCTTGTCCTGGTTCCTGGAAAGGGCGCGCCGTTGCCGACGCGACAGAGCGGTGATCAGAGGTTCACTAGAGATTCATCAAGCTCACGAAACGCGGCGCGGCGCTGTCATCGATGCGCAGGCTGGCGAAGTCGAACAGGTTGCGGTCCGCCAGTTGCGAGGGCATGACGTTCTGCAGGGCCCGGAACATGCTCTCGGTGCGCCCCGGGTGCTTACGCTCCCAGTCCAGCAACATGTCTTTGACCACCTGACGCTGCAGGTTCTCCTGGGAGCCGCAGAGGTTGCAAGGGATGATCGGGAACTGCTTGAACTGGGCATAGGCCTCGATGTCCTTCTCGCTGCAATACGCCAGCGGCCGGATCACCACATTGCGGCCATCGTCGGCACGCAGCTTGGGCGGCATGGCCTTGAGGGTGCCGCCGTAGAACATATTGAGGAAGAAGGTTTCCACTATGTCGTCGCGGTGATGCCCCAGGGCCATCTTGGTCGCACCTATTTCGTCGGCGAAGGTGTAGAGCGTGCCACGCCGCAGGCGCGAGCAGAGCGAACAGGTGGTCTTGCCTTCCGGGATCTTCTCCTTGACCACCGAATAGGTGTCCTTCTCCACTATATGGTAGGCAACGCCCAGCTCATCCAGATAGGCCGGCA
The DNA here is from genome assembly GCA_035290985.1 of Pseudomonas sp. Taxonomy (GTDB): domain Bacteria; phylum Pseudomonadota; class Gammaproteobacteria; order Pseudomonadales; family Pseudomonadaceae; genus Aquipseudomonas. Next base: position 5,379 of record DATDTH010000454.1, read on the forward strand.
GCACGTCTTCGGGAAACCCCGGCTGCTTCTGGTCCATGTTTACCGCGACCAGCTCGAAGCGGATGGGCGCGACCTTCTGCAGGTGCAGCAGCACATCGAGCAGGGTGTAGCTGTCCTTGCCGCCGGACAGACAGACCATGACCTTGTCGCCGTCCTCGATCATGTTGAAGTCGGCAACGGCTTCGCCCGCCTGGCGACGCAGGCGTTTTTGCAGCTTGTTCTGAGTAACCGAAAGAGTGCCCATGGTGCGCTGAAATCCGGGGGGAGTTGCGAAAGCCCCGCATTTTACCCAGAAAGTGCCGTCTGCCCTACCCCGACAGCCAGCGGATCGTGCGGCAGGCCGCAGCCCCAACATCCAGGCTGGGCCCCTGGCCAATCGCGCGCCGCGCTTGTGTTAGGCTCGGTCGATGAACCGCGACCTAGACCCCAGCCTCGACCTCGCAGAGCAGTTACTCGAACTGCTGCGCGAGACCCCGGACGGCTGCAGCGAATACGGGCTGATCCAGCAGCTCAAGGCCCGCCATTCGACCCATATCCCGAACCTGGCCCTGACCGACAAGCTGGTGCTGTTTCGCACCCACTTCCTGCTGTTCAACGCGCTCTATCGGTTGCGCGACCGCCTGTGGCAGGACGGCAGCGCCCATCTGCTGATCAATCCGCTGTGCGTGCAGTTGCTGCCCTACATGGCCGGCAACCCGGTGGCCGGTACCCCGGCGCTCAGCGAGCAGGACCCGCTGCGCGACTATTACCTGGATCTGCGGCACCTGCGCGAAACCGGCGAAGACGAGGTGGAGATGCTGCTCACCAGCTTCTGGAAGCGCATGCAGGGCGGCGACGAGAAACGCGCGGCGCTGGAGCTGTTCGAACTGGACGCCAGCGATCGGCCCCTCGACCTGGCCGCGGTCAAGCACCGCTACCGGCAGCTGGTCAGTCAGCACCACCCCGATCGCGGCGGCAGCCATGAGCGGCTGCAGTCGATCAATCTGGCGATGGAAATACTAGAACGCTATTACCGCTAACTTTTAGATATCGATTTGCTCTAGAGCCACGCCCTGCGTGCCCTCCAGCCCCTGCCTATACTGCGACATACGGTCGCAGAGGTTCGGCCATGTACCCGGTCACGCTGGTCATGCGTATCGGGCACTCGCCGGGGGGCGACCGCCATAATAAGAGGAGGTGTTTGGCATGATCCATCACGTTTGGGGGCTCTTCACTCATCCCGATCAAGAATGGCAGGAAATCCGTGGCGAAGAAGAAAGCATCAGCCACATGTACCTGACCCACGTTCTGATCCTGGCCGCAGTACCCGCTGTCTCCGCCTATATAGGAACATCCCAGGTCGGCTGGTCCATCGGCAGCCGGGCGCCGGTGATGCTTACCGAAGCCAGCGCCATGCAACTGACCATCATGTCCTACCTGGCCATGCTCGCCGGGGTCGCAATCATGGGCGCCTTTATCAAGTGGATGGCGCGCACCTACGACGCCAGCCCGAGCATGGCGCAATGCGTGGTCTTCGCGGCCTACACCGCCACACCGCTGTTTATCGGCGGCCTCGCTGCGCTCTACCCGAACATGTGGCTGGCCATGTCGGTCGGCACGGCGGCCATCTGCTACACGGTCTATCTGCTCTATGTGGGCATTCCGACCTTTATGAACATCCCATCGGACGAGGGCTTCCTGTTCTCCAGCTCGGTGCTGGCGGTCGGCCTGGTCATGCTGGTCTCGATGATGGCGCTGTCGGTGATCCTCTGGGGCCACGGCCTCGGTCCGGTCTACACCAGCTAGCCAATCCCGCAAAACCGAACGAAGCCGTCCACCGGGCGGCTTTATGCTGTGTGGCGGATGGGCTTTCGGTCGCAGCCAGGCGACCGATGACAGGAGCCTGGCGCGGTTTTACGGCATAATTGCGGGTATCTGGAGCCCCCGCCTATGCCCGACCAGCTCAACGCCCGCGTCGAGACCTGCTACCTGCAGGCCGAAGCCTTCTTCAACCGCCGCTTTATCCGCCCCGAGATCAGCCTGAAGCTGCGCGGGCAGAAAGCCGGGGTCGCGCACCTGGACGAGAACCTGCTGCGCTTCAACCTGCAGCTGTACCGGGAAAACCGCGAGGATTTCCTCCAGCAGACCGTGGCCCACGAAGTCGCCCATATGGTCGCGCGGCAGATGTTCGGTTCGCGTATCCAGCCCCATGGCGAGGAATGGCAGCTGATCATGCGCGGGGTCTATGCGCTGCCGCCGAACCGCTGCCATAGCTATGCCGTTAGCCGGCGCACGGCGACCCGCTACGTCTATCACTGCCAGTGCCCGAACAACGACTTCGCCTTCTCCGCCCAACGCCACACCCTGGTCGCCAAGGGCCGCCGCTACCTGTGCCGGCGCTGCCGCGCGACCCTGGTCTTCAGCGGCCAGCAGCGGGTGGAATAAGTGCTACGCGTGGCTCTGGTGGATACGGCGAGCAAGGCCCGCGAGGATAGAGGGATGTAGCTTGGCGTAGGTCGGGTTAGCGCAGCGTAACCCGACGTTGGTTGAACCGGTCCATCAATTCGAATCGAACACCAGGGTTCTTGCCAACTCGGCCTCGCTCGGCGGTTCGAATTGTTTCTCCATAAAATCGAACATGCCGGGCGTCACTTCAAAGGCAAAGGTGTCGCCCTTCTGCGTATTTCTTTCCAGAACCCGCTGACGCCGCTGTGCATGGGGCGCCGTGACGAAGTGCAGTTGTACCGGCACGTCTTCGGCACCGGCCAGCGCCAGGAACCGCGCCCGATCGGCGACCTTCATAAAGCCCAGATCCAGGATGACGCAACCGCCACAGCGCAGGATCTCCAGGGCGGTGCTCCAGATGCGCCGCTCGCAACGCTGCACACGGGTCATAATCCACGACAGGTTCAAGGGTTGTGGCAAATCGGGCCCATACAACTCACCCATCCAGTCATCGATGGAGAGGCGCACGCCGTCCAGCTCGGCGGCCAGTTGCCGCGCATAGGTGGTCTTGCCGGCGCCCTGCGCGCCAAATACCAGATGAATCCGTTTCATTACTTCTCCTACAAAAGCTGACCAACTGACAAGTACACAACCTTATTGAAAAACCGGCCTGAAGAAACTTCTTTCGTAGCTCAAAACACAGCCGGTCTCCTGCGCATAGCGGAAAGCCGCCAGGCATTCGGCATCGTTCATGGACTCGATCCGGTATTGCTCGTAGGTCGCCAGGCTGGGAAAACTGAACAGGGCCAGGGCGATATTGTTCGCCCCTTCCGAGGGCAGGAAATAGCCGTGATGGCTGCCGCCAAAGCGTTCCACCAAGGGAATCCAGAGTTTGCCGTAGTGCTCGAACTCCTGGAGCTTCAGCGGATCAATGACGTAACGCAGGTAACAGGTGACCATATTTTATTAACTCTTATTGGCCTATCAGGTCGTTGAAAAATTCAGCGCTTGGCCGTAGCCAGTGCAGCCCCGAAGCAGATAAAGGTCGCCCCTCCGACTTTGCTCACGATCCGGCCGCCTCGTGGCGAGGTCAGCCAGTGCCTGGCCCGTTGCGCGAAGAGCGCGTACAGGCAGTGGATGACCACGACCAGGCCACTGTAAGTCAGCACCAGCAGTGAAAACTGCACGCTGTAATCCCGGCCGGGGTCGATAAACTGGGGAAACACCGACAGGAAGAAGAAGATCGCCTTGGGGTTGGTCAACTGCAGCGACAGGCCTTCGAGAAAGCGCGTGCGAAATTCGACTTCCAGCGGCTGCGGCGCCGTGAACTGCAAGGCCGGGGCACGCCACAGCTTGATCCCCAGGTAGACCAGGTAGGCCGCCCCGATAAACTTGAGCGCAGTAAAAGCCACGGCCGAGGTGGCCAGCAGCAGCCCCAGGCTGGTCGCCGAAATACCGGCGACTATCAGGGCGCCGAAGGCGATGCCAAGGATGCCGCCAAAGGTGCCCTTCAGCCCCGACTGCAGCGCGTTGCTGAGCGTCATCACCACGCCAGGCCCGGGACTGAACACGGTCGCCGTGGCCACGACGAGAAACAACAAATAAAGCTTCATGGTCATCCCCTTGTGGTTGGGCGGTCGAGCGCAGGAAACAGTTATGCACGGGTTGGTGCGTACGGCTAGTCCTGTCCGTGAAAACCCTACGCCGCGTGGTCTTGCGCAAACCCAAAATCACGCTGTTTCAGACCTGATGAGACTTCCACTGCTGCATTTCTTCTTCGATAAAGTGATTCACCAGGTCGGCGTAGAGCTTCTCGATGGCGTCCGGATTCAACCCCTCGGCTTCAGCCCATTCCCGGCGCTTGCCCAGCATGGCCTTGAAGCGTTCAGGCGCGCGCACGGAGGCCTCCGAGGTCTTGAACTTCGAAGCCGCCAAGACATACTTGAAGCGCAGCCCGAGAAGTTTTATGACCGCCTGATCGAGACGATCAATTTCGCCACGAATGTCTTCCATTGAGCTGCATTCATCTGGGCTCAGCTTGTTCTTTACTTCCATGTTTTGAACTCCGCATTGGGTCGAAAAGGTAATAGTCTCAAGCTCAGGGCCCAGTTTCATATCCTACCCTTGAGCGTCCAGCCAGTGTGAGTTGCAGTGCCCAGACACTGCATCAACCTGCGCAGCAGCGCTGCTTTAAAGCACGTAGTAACGCACCGCGATAAAGTGCATGGCGCTGCCGGCCATGACGAACAGGTGCCAGATGCCGTGCCAGTGACGGAAGCGGCTGTCGTAGGCGAAAAAGATGATGCCGACCGTATAGAACACCCCGCCGCCTGCCAGCCAGGTGAAACCGGTGGTGCCCAGGCCGGCGATCAACGGGTCGACCGCCACCAGCACTATCCAGCCCATCAGCGCGTAGATCACGATGGACAAGACTCGCGCCTCGGAGCGTGGCTTGATTTCCTGCAACATGCCCAGCAGCGCCAGGCCCCAGACCGTGCCGAACAGCGACCAACCCCAGGGCCCGCGCAGCGTCACCAGGCAGAAGGGGGTGTAGCTGCCGGCGATCAACAGGTAGATCGACAGGTGATCGAGCTTCTGCATTACCCGCTTGGACGGCCCGCGGGCGCAGTGATAGAGGGTCGAGATGCTGTAGAGCAGCACCAGGGTGAAGCCGTAGAGCGCGACACTGACGACCTTCCAGGGATCACCGCCCTGCCCCGCCAGGACCAGCAGCCAGATCGCACCCAGACTGGCCAGGAGCGCGCCGACCAGATGGGTCCAGGCGTTGAGTTTTTCACCCGAATACATGAGTACTCCCAGGCTGATGGAATGTCCCCAGGCTTATGCCTGAAAACACCGGCCTTGGCGAGCGGATGAAAAACGCCCGGGTTCCGCTATAGGTGTGCCGTCGGGTTAGCAAAACATAACCCGACCTACGAAAAACGCCTCGGCCATGATCGTGATTGCTTCATGCATAGACCGTAGGTCGGGTTAGCGAAGCGTAACCCGACAACGATGCCGTCGGGTTCATCGAGGCGCTTTTCGTAGAGACGTCTTGCGGCTCGGCGAGCATGCACCGCATTAACATCGCAACCACG
>DATDTH010000455.1:0-8635 GCA_035290985.1 Pseudomonas sp.
CCCGCAGGCGCGCGGTCAAGGCCTTGGCACTCTCGGTCGCGGCGCTGCCCAGGCTGTCGGCCACCAGCTGATCGCCGCCGGCGATCAGGGCCACAAAGCGGGTATCCAGGGCCGCCAACTCACGCTCCACAGTGACGGTGGACACCCCCATCAGCACCTTGCCGATCTCGACCCCATTGGGACTGATGGGCGCCTCGACAAAGAACACCGTGCTGTCGCGCCGCGCCGCTTCCAGCACCTTGTCCAGCGCCCGGTCGCCCTGCCCTTTCTCGAGCAGCGCCTTGATCTGGGCATTCTGCCGATTCAGGTAACGCGTCAGGTGCTGACCCTTCGCATCGTCATAGACCACGAACAGCACATTGGGGTTACGCTGGGCGCGCCGCGCAAACTCCGACAGCGCCGGCCCATCGTTATCCCACATGGCCCGCGGGGCCACGGCAGCCAACAACTGCGCCATGTCGTCGGCCGACTCCCTGAGACTGCGCTCCAGGGTCGCCCGCAGTTGCACCTGTTCGTCCTTGAGTCGTGTCGAAAGCCCGGCCGCCAGCTTCTCGCGGGTGCGCGCGGACAGGCTGTCGAGCCCGGCCGTCACCTCGCTGCCGGCCTGGGCCAATTCGTCCGCCAGGCGCTGACTGTCGCCGGACAGGCGAGTGTCGAGGTCGGCCTCCAGCGCCTCGACCGTGCTGCGCGTCAACGCCACCGCCACCAGCACCTGAACCACGAGCGCGACCCCCAGCGCGAGAAAGACCGGGCGCAACAGACGACTACGCAATAGGGAAAAGGCGGCGGACACGGGCATTACTCCTCATACGACCGCCGTAGAAATGACGGCGACTCAAGTATTTATAGTTCACAGCAAAGGTCATGCCTGCTTGCTAATAGCTGAACGCCAGTACCTGATCGACAGCCCCAAACGAAAAAGGGCCGCACGAGGCGACCCTTTCTATCCAGCTTACGATCTTTACCCTGCCTCGAACTCAGGCGAACGGATGGCGCAACACGATGGTTTCGTTGCGGTCCGGCCCGGTGGAGACGATGTCGATCGGCGCACCGACCAACTCTTCCACCCGCTTGATATAGGCCCGGGCATTGGCCGGCAACTCTTCCAGGGTCTGCGCGCCCAGGGTCGATTCGCTCCAGCCCGGCATTTCCTCGTACACCGGCTCCAGGCCGATATAGCTGTCGGCATCGGTCGGCGCGTCGATCACCGCACCGCTCGCGTTCTGGTAGCCAACGCAGATGCGGATGGTTTCCAGCCCATCGAGCACATCCAGCTTGGTCAGGCATAGCCCGGAAATGCTGTTGATCTCGATGGCCCGACGCAGGATGACCGCATCGAACCAGCCGCAACGACGGGCACGCCCGGTGGTGGCGCCGAACTCGTGACCGCGCTTGGCCAGGAAGGCCCCGACGTCATCGAACAGCTCGGTGGGGAAGGGCCCCGAACCCACACGGGTGGTGTAGGCCTTGGTGATGCCGAGGATGTAATCCAGGTACATCGGACCGAAACCGGAACCGGTGGCGATGCCGCCCGCGGTGGTGTTGGAACTGGTCACATAGGGGTAGGTGCCATGGTCGATGTCCAGCAACGAACCCTGGGCACCTTCGAACATGATGTCCTTGCCGGCGCGCCGCAGGTCGTGCAGCTCGGCCGTGACGTCGAGCATCATCGGCTTGAGCAGTTCGGCGTAGTCCATGCACTCATCCAGGGTTTTCTGGAAGTCGATGGCCGGTTCTTTGTAGTAATTGACCAGCACGAAGTTGTGGTAATCGAGCAACTCACCCAGCTTCGCCGCGAAACGCTCGCGATGGAACAGGTCGCCGATGCGCAAACCGCGCCGCGCCACCTTGTCCTCGTAGGCCGGGCCAATGCCACGGCCAGTGGTGCCGATCTTGTGCTCGCCCCGGGCCTTCTCGCGAGCCTGGTCGAGCGCCACGTGATAGGACAGGATCAGGGGGCAGGACGGACTGATGCGCAGGCGCTCGCGCACCGGCACACCCTTCTCTTCCAGCTTGATGATCTCGCGCAGCAAGGCATCCGGCGCCACGACCACACCGTTGCCGATCAGGCATTGCACGCCTTCACGCAGGACCCCGGACGGGATCAGGTGCAACACGGTCTTCTCGCCATCGATCACCAGGGTATGACCGGCGTTATGCCCGCCTTGGTAGCGCACCACCGCGGCGGCGTGCTCGGTCAGCAGATCGACGATCTTGCCTTTGCCCTCATCACCCCACTGGGTGCCCAGGACTACGACATTCTTACCCATAACACTTGTCCTCTTCGCAGAAGCTTGGTGCCGGCCGCGGCCGGCGGGAAACTTAGGAAATCAACGCAACGACCTGCCAGCGCCCCTCGAGGAGCTCCAGCTGCCGATCGCAACCTGCCTCGCGCGCGGCGGTCACCTCTTGCCCAGGCAACGCCTGGACCACTCGTTCATTCGCACCGCGCAGGCGCTGTATGGCCTGCCACAGCTGTACATCGTGCCTGTCCGGTGCCCAGATCCCGGTCACGGGAGCCGCCAGCGGCATGGCGCCGAGGGTCACCAGGGTCTTCAGGTCCGTGGAGAAACCGGTCGCCGGGCGCGCCCGACCGAAGTCCGCGCCTATATCGTCGTAGCGCCCGCCCTGGGCGATGGCCTGCCCGACCCCGGGCACGAACGCGGCGAACACCACACCGGTGTGGTAGTGGTAACCACGCAATTCGCCGAGGTCGAAATACAACGGCACTTCCGGATAACGCAGGCTCAGGGTGTCGGCAATGGCGATCAGATCGTCCAGGGCTTCATGCACCTCGTCGGGCGCGTCCACCAGGCAGGCCTGGGCCAGGTCCAGCACATCCCGGTCGCCGCACAACTCGGCCAGCGCCCGCAGCATCCGGGCCAGCCCGGCGGGCAGCGCCTCGGTCAACTGCGCCACCTCGTCGATGGCCTTGCGCTGCAGCGCGTCGAACAGTTGCTGCTCGACCTCGCCGGACAGCCCGGCCGCACGGGCCAGACCGCGATAGATGCCGACATGCCCGAGGTCGATATGCACCTCAGGCACCTTGGCCAGTTCCAGGGTGTCCAGCAGCAGGCCAATGACTTCCACATCGCTGGCCGGACTGGCATCGCCGTACAGCTCGGCGCCCACCTGGATCGGGCTGCGCGAGGTGCTCAGCGCCCGCGGCTGGGCATGCAGCACGCTGCCGGCATAGCACAGCCGACTCGGCCCTTCGCGACGCAGAGTATGGGCGTCGATGCGCGCCACCTGGGGCGTGATATCGGCACGAAAGCCCATCTGCCGGCCAGTCAGGGGATCTATCACCTTGAAGGTGCGCAGATCCAAGTCCTGACCGGCCCCGGTCAGCAGGGACTCGAGGTATTCGATGTGCGGCGTGACGACGAACTCATAGCCCCAACGCTGGAACAGATCCAGCACCTGGCGCCGCGCCGTTTCGACACGAGCCGCTTCCGGCGGCAGTACTTCTTCGATGCCATCTGGCAGCAGCCAGCGGTCTACCCTAGCCATTTCGCCATTCCCCTCTTGAGCCGGGCGGCAAGTCTTCAGTGAAGCAGAGAAGGAAGGAACGCGACCAGCAGACTGGCCAGCCCTTCGCAGCCGCTGTCGATCAGACCGCGACATCCCCTGCATAAGCGTATCGCGCCCAGGACGCGTGCAAAAAAGGGCCGGGAGGCCGCCAAGAACACACCACTCCCACCACCGCTTTCCCACAGACGCAAAAAAGCCGGGATTTTCCCGGCTGACCTAGGATAACACGTTTCCGCGCCCGGTCACCCCGGCGCGCGGCGGGCGCGCACCGGGACGACCATCAGGAACACCGCCTAAGGCTTGGATTTTTCCAGGTAACGGAAGAAATCGCTGCCCGGATCCAGCACCAGCACATCGCGCTTGTCGGCGAAACTCTCGCGGTAAGCGCGCAGGCTGCGGTAGAAGGAATAGAACTCCTGGTCCTGGCCATAGGCCTGGGCATAGATGGCCGCGGCCTTGGCATCGCCGTCACCGCGAGTCTCTTCCGCCTCGCGGTAGGCCTCGGCCAGCAGCACTCGGCGCTGACGGTCGGCATCGGCGCGAATGCCCTCGGCCAATTCCTTGCCCTTGGCGCGGTGTTCGCGCGCCTCACGGGCCCGCTCGGAGCTCATGCGCTCGAAGACGCTGAGGTTGACTTCCTTCGGCAGGTCGATGCCCTTGACCCGCACGTCCACCACTTCGATCCCCAACTCGCCCTGGGCGGCCTTGTTGAGGGCCGCCGTAACGTCGGCCATCAGCGCATCACGCTCGCCGGACACCGACTCGTGCAGGGTACGCTTGCCGAACTGGTCGCGCAGCGAGGCTTCCAGGCGCCGGGCAAGGCGCTCGTCGGCGACCTGCTTGAGCCCCGAGGTCGAGGTGTAGAAGCGCTCAGCATCCTTTACCCGCCACTTGGCGAAGGCATCGACCATCAGCGCCTTCTTCTCCAGGGTCAGGAAGCGCGAAGTCGAGGAGTCCAGGGTCATCAACCGGGCGTCGAATTTGCGCACCTGGTTGACGTAGGGCATTTTCATATGCAGGCCTGGTTGCACGTCCGGCTGGACGATGCGACCGAACTGCAGCAACACCGCCCGCTCGGTCTGGGACACTATGTAGAAGCTGTTCCAGGCCACCAGCGCCAGCACCAGGCCCAGGATCAGCGCCATCAGTGATTTAGTGCTCATCAACGGCTCTCCCTTGAACGCAGGTCACGCGGCAGATCCACCGCCCGCGCGCCCGTATCGGCACCGGCCGCGCCAGTCGCCGCATTCGGCACGGCGCCCGCGCGCCCGTCGATCATCTTGTCCAGCGGCAGGTACAGCAGGTTGTTTTGCCCCTTGTCACCCGTGACCAGGACCTTGCTGGTATTGCTCATCAATTCCTGCATGGTGTCCAGGTAGAGGCGCTCGCGCGTGACCTCCGGCGCCTTGCGGTACTCGGTCACCAGCTTGGTGAAGCGGTCCGCCTCACCCGTGGCCCGGGAGACCACCTCGTCACGGTAGCCGCTGGCATCCTCGAGCAGGCGCTGGGCCTGACCGCGGGCCTCGGGCACCACGCCATTGGCATAGGTTTCGGCCATGTTGCGCTCACGCTGCTCGTCTTCACGGGCACGGATCACGTCGTCGAAGGCTTCCTGCACTTCGCGCGGCGCTGCGGCGCTCTGCAGGTTGACCTGGGTCACCGTGATGCCGGTGCGGTAGGTGTCGAGGAAACGCTGCAAGCGTTCCTTGACCTCGCTGGCCATCAGTTCGCGCCCCTCAGTCAGCACCTGGTCCATCGCGGTGGAGCCCACCACGTGGCGCACGGCACTGTCGGTGGCGTGCTGCAGGCTGATTTCCGGCTGGTCGACGTTGAGCACGAAGTCCTGCAGATTGCTGATCTTGTACTGCACGGTCAGCGGGACTTCGATGATGTTCTCGTCCTCGGTGAGCATCTGCCCCTGCTTGCTGTAGGCCCGCTCAGCCGTGACGTTGGCCTGGTACTTGCGATCGATCGGCGGAAAATAAATATTCAGACCCGGACCGACGGTTTCATGGTACTTGCCGAAGCGCAGCACCACCGCCTGTTCCTGTTCATCGACCACATAGACCGCGCTATACAGCCAAACGGCAGCCAGCAATCCCAGGCCGATGGCCAGCAGACCGAAGCCGCCACCGCTCGCGCCATCGCCGCTGTCGCGCTTCTTGCCGCCCCCGAACAGCCCATTCAGGCTTTCCTGCAGTTTGCGGAAGGCCTCATCGAGATCCGGTGGCCCCTTGCGGTCGCCGCCACGGCGCCCACCCCAAGGATCCTGATTGTTCGAGTTGCCACCCGGCTCATTCCAAGCCATAGCGCTCTCCATCTGATAAAGCAAAGACGCACCCACGGTGCGCCGGCCCATGCTACCGAATGCCCACCACCAGCGGCAAAGCCGCAGTCGCAGGCTTTATTGCAAAGTGTGTTGAGCGAGAAACTCCGCTGGCTGCCAGCCTTCACGACTGACCAGGCGATTGAGTTCGACACGGGGCAAACGCAGCGCCAACAGACTACCACCCTCTTCGTCGTGCCCCTCGCTCTGCACCGCCCCCAGGGCGAAGAATTGCGCACGCAGGCGCTCCAGCCCATGGGGCAGGCGCAGGGTGCCAACGAACAGGTCATGCCCCAGCAGCTCGGCAATCGCCTGGCGCAGCAGCTCGAGCCCGCGTCCGTCCCGGGCCGACAGCCAGACCCGCTGCGGCCGGCCTTCGCCGTCGCGCTGGATCTGCGGCTCGACGCCCTCGAGCAAGTCGATCTTGTTGTACACCTCGAGCAACGGCAGACCGTCGGCGCCGATCTCGCCCAGCACCGCCATCACCTGCTCGATCTGCTCCTTGCGCTCGGGTTCATGAGCATCGATCACATGCAGCAGCAAATCGGAATTGCTCGATTCCTCGAGCGTGGAGCGAAAGGCCTCCACCAATTTATGCGGCAGGTGACGGATGAAGCCCACGGTGTCGGCCAGCACGATCGGCCCCAGGTCGTCCAGCTGCAGCCGGCGCAGGGTCGGGTCCAGGGTGGCGAACAGTTGATCGGCCGCATACACGTCTGAGTCGGTCAGGGCATTGAACAGGGTCGACTTGCCGGCGTTGGTGTAACCGACCAGCGACACCGAAGGAATATCGGCCCGCTGTCGCCCACGCCGCGCCTGTTCGCGCTGGCTACGGACCTTTTCCAGGCGACTCTTGAGCTGGCGAACCCGCACGCGCAACAGACGCCGGTCGGTTTCCAGCTGGGTTTCACCCGGCCCGCGCAAGCCGATACCGCCCCCCTGTCGCTCCAGGTGGGTCCAGCCCCGCACCAGCCGGGTGCTCATATGATCCAACTGGGCCAGCTCGACCTGCAGCTTGCCCTCATGGGTACGCGCGCGCTGGGCGAAGATATCCAGGATCAAGCCCGTACGGTCGAGCACGCGGCACTCGAAGGCGCGCTCGAGGTTGCGCTCCTGGCTTGGGGTCAGGGTGTGGTTGAAGATGACCAGGTCGGCCTGCTCGGCCTTGACCAGGTCGCGCAATTCCTCGACCTTACCGCTGCCGATCAGGTACTTGGCCGAAGGCCGATGCCGCGACACGCTGATGAAAGCCACAGTTTCAGCCCCGGCCGAGATCGCCAGCTCCTGAAATTCCTGTGGATCTTCCCGCGCCTCGGGATCCTGACCGTCCAGATGAACCAGGATGGCCCGTTCACCTCCCTCATGGCGCTCAAAGAACAAGGCGGACTCCTATCAGGCGTTACCTGGCTCGGCCTCGGCCTGCTCACCTTCGGTGGCGCTGGGCAGACGCACGGGGCGACTGGGCACCACGGTGGAAATGGCGTGTTTGTAGACCATCTGGCTGACAGTGTTCTTCAGCAGAATCACGAACTGGTCGAAGGATTCGATCTGACCTTGCAACTTGATGCCGTTGACCAGGTAGATGGATACCGGTACGCGTTCCTTACGCAGGGTATTGAGGTAAGGGTCTTGTAGCGAATGCCCTTTTGACATGTGCCGCACTCCTTTGTGGATCATTGATCCGTAGTTGTAGTAATAAAAATGACTAGGACCGCCCCACCCCAAGGATAGACGGTTACGCAAAATGGCTCAGGTCAATATGGAGATCGCCGTCAGGTATTTCAAGGCGCGCGGCAGATTGTCGCAATCCAGGCTGTCCAACCAGTGCAGCTCGCTCCAGCCGCGCAACCAGGTGAACTGGCGCTTGGCCAGCTGGCGCGTGGCGATGATTCCACGCTCCGTCATCTCGGCCCGGGTCAGCCGGCCCTCCAGGAAATCCCAGACCTGGCGATAACCCACAGCTCGTATAGACGGCAATCCCGCGTGCAAGTCACTTCGCCGATGCAACGCTTCGACCTCTTCGATCAGTCCCCGTTCCAGCATCGCCTCGAATCGCTGGGCGATCCGCCCGTGCAACACCTGGCGCTCGGCCGGCGCTATGGCCAATTGCGCGACCCGGTAGGGCAGCGCCGCGCCCGCATCGGCCGCCTGCAACTGGCGGTGCGCACTCATGCTCAGGCCGCTGAGGCGATGGACTTCCAGGGCCCGGACCAGGCGCTGCGGGTCATTGGGGTGGATGCGCGCCGCCGATTCGGGGTCGACCGTCGCCAGCTCGTGGTGCAAGGTCGCCCAGCCCTGCGCCGCCGCCCGGGCCTCCAGTTCGGCGCGCAGGGCCGGATCGGCGCTGGGCATCTGCGCCAGCCCTTCCAGCAATGTCTTGAAATACAACATGGTGCCGCCGACCAGCAGCGGGATCCGGCCCCGGGCCGTGATCTCCGCCATGGCTGCCAGGGCCTCGGCACGAAACTCCGCCGCCGAATAGGCCTCGGCCGGGTCGCGAATATCGATCAGCCGATGGGGGAACTCGGCCAGCTCGGCCGGGGAAGGCTTGGCCGTGCCTATGTCCATGCCGCGGTAGATCAGCGCCGAATCGACACTGATCAGCTCGCAGGGCAGCGCCCGCGCCAGGGCCAGGGCCAGGTCGGTCTTGCCGGCGGCGGTGGGGCCCATCAGGAAAATGGCGGGGGGCAGGCTGGGGGTCATAGGGGTTTCACGACTGGCAATCCGCGCGCGGAGCGCGGCATGGGCGGGCGTCAGCGCCCACGCAGAAAGAGTTTA
>DATDTH010000456.1:0-4432 GCA_035290985.1 Pseudomonas sp.
GGCTCGAGGCGCTGGGCGCGGCGGGCGGCACCCCACTGTGGCAGGCCATGGACGAGGCCAGCCAGTGGCTGTCCAGCCGGCGCCGACAGCACCCCACCGAAGAGCGCCGGATGCTGATCCTCACCGACGGCCGCCTGCGCGACTGGCCGGTGCTACCACCCTTCGATTGCCCGACCTTGCTGGTGGATATCGAATGCGGCCCGATCCGCCTGGGCGGCGCCCAGCGCCTGGCCCAGGCCCTGGGTGCCGACTACCGGCATATCGAGTCCCTGGCGCTGACGACCCCCCGACCGTAGGAGCGCGCTTGCTCGCGATTCGCGTGGGTAACCGGAGGCCGGTTACTTCAATTCCTTGCTGACGGTCTGCTCGTCGAGAAGCTTCGACAAATCGACATTCCAAGAAAAACTGCGAGCGAACCAATCATTTTCGGGTTTGTAGAGCTTGATCGACAGGTAGACCGGCCGCTCCTTCATACCCATTGTATAAATCAAGGTCACGATGCGCTCCCCAATCTTCTCTTCCATCAACAGCTCGTGAAATTCGCAGTCGCCATTGACCGCCATTTCCTTGGCGAACCTATTCTTGGTCGCCAAACCCTCTGGGCCCGACCAGTCGAAGCTGTCCTGATTGCCGTAAAGGGCATCTATTGCGGCATGAAATTCACTCTTCTCTACCAACCCGATGAATTTCTGTGGAATACCATCATAGGTTTCCGAAGCAAAAACACCCCACGAAACTAGCAACCCAAAAGCAATGGCAAATATCCTTTTCATACTTTCCCTGTTTACTCATAAGTGATGCGTTATTGGATCAGGAGGCCGCACACCCGTGCGACTGAATCTACCGAAATCGCAGGTAAGAACAGAGGTTCAGGGTACTGCCCAAGAGGCTTTTGGAACAATTCCCAGTCGACACTTTGCGTGTGTACTGCCTTCGGCGAGTACCGCCTAGAGCATTTTCACCTTACCTTTGCTCGTCTTGCGGTTAGGCGAGCAGGCCCAGCATTGCGCGGGTTCACCCGCCCAGAACCCCGTACACGGGGCTACGTCGATGCGCTTTTCGTAGGGTGGCGTTAGCCGCGCAGAAAGCCGGTCTGGCTAACCACGCCGTACCCACCGCGCGGCGTAACCCACGCGGATGGGCGCCCCTGCCTTCGGCGAGCCGCTGGCGAATGAATTCACCCCTACACAACCTATCCCGGTATAAACCCCTGCTCCCCCAGCGCCGTCAGCACCGCGTCCACCGAGCCGAACATGCGCGCCACTGCGGGCAACTCGGGGCGGCGCAGCACCAGCACCGGCAAGCCCAGTTCCCGGGCCACCTGCAACTTGGCTTCGGTGGCGCCGCTGCCGCTGTTCTTGCTGACCAACACGTCGCTGCCCAGGCGCTGGAACAGCGCCCGCTCCTCGGCCAGGGTAAAGGGCCCGCGGGCGCCTATCACCTCGGCGCGGGCGGTGCCGGGCAGGCTCTGCAGGCAGCGCACCGTCCAGTGCTGCGAATCGGGGATGGCCTGCAGGTGGGCCAGGGGTTCGCGACCCAGGGTGAAGAAGGGCCTATGAAAAGACCGCAGGGCGAGCATCAACTCGGCCCAGTCGGCCACTTCGCGCCAGTCGTCGCCGGCCTGGGCCTGCCAGCCGGGGCGGCGCAGGGCCCAGCAGGTTATGCCGGCCAGGTCCGAGGCCCGGGCCGCATTGCCACTGATTTGCGCGGCATAGGGGTGGGTGGCGTCCAGCAACAGGTCGATGCCGTGGTCCTGGATAAAGCGCGCCAGCCCCTCGGCGCCGCCGAACCCGCCGACCCGCACCTGGCAGGTCAGATCCTCCGGCACCTTGCCCAGGCCCGCCAGGCTATAGAGATGCGCCGGCCCCAAGTGGCGGGCGATGGCCAGTGCCTCGCCTATGCCGCCGAGCAGCAGCAGGCGCTTCATCGGGGTTCTCATAGGGGCTCCTTGGCATGCCCGACCAGGCCGCCCTGGCGGTCGATGGCGAAGACTTCCAGGGCGACCTGGGCCGGCACTATGCCCCGGGCGAAGGCCAGGGCCTGGGCGCAGACCCGATCGCCCAGGGCGATGCCCTGGGCACTGGCCAAAGCCAGGGCCTGCTGGCTGGTATTGGCCGCGACCATGGCCTGCTGCAGCTCGGGGGCCGCGCCGAGCTCGGCGGCCCAGCCGGCCAGCTGTCCCAGGTCGATGCTGGAGTGCCGGCTGTGCAGGTCCATATGCCCGGCCGCCAGCTTGCTGATCTTGCCGAAGCCGCCGCAAATGCTCAGCTTGTCCACCGGCGCCTTGCGCAGGTGCTTGAGCACCGCGCCGACGAAGTCGCCCATCTCGATCAGGGCGATCTCCGGCAGCTGGTAATAGGCGCGCATCGTATCTTCGCTGGCATTGCCGGTGCAGGCCGCCAGGTGGCGGAAACCGTTGGCCCGGGCCACGTCTATGCCCTGATGGATCGAGGCGATATAGGCCGCGCAGGAAAAGGGCCGGACTATGCCGCTGGTACCGAGAATCGACAGCCCGCCCAAAATGCCCAGGCGCGGGTTCATGGTCTTCAGCGCCAAGGCCTCGCCGCCTTCCACGCCTATGGCCAGCTCGAAACCACCGGCATAACCGAACTCGGCGGCCAGCTGGCCCAGGTGCTGGGTCATCATCTGCCGCGGCACCGGGTTGATCGCCGGTTCCCCCACCGCCAGGGTCAAGCCGGGACGGGTCACGGTGCCGACCCCGGGGCCGGCATAAAAGCGCACCCCGGGCTCGGAACTCAGACGCACCCGGGCGAACACCAGGGCGCCGTGGGTCACGTCCGGGTCGTCGCCGGCATCCTTGAGCGTGCCGGCCTCGGCCCCGTCCTGACGCAGGCGGCAGAACTCCAGGCGCATGGTCACCCGCTTGCCCTTGGGCAGCACTATCTCCACCCCATCGCAGCTTTCACCGCCCAACAGCAAGCGCGCCGCCGCCAGGCTGGTGGCCGTGGCGCAGCTGCCGGTGGTGTAGCCGCTGCGCAAAGGAGCAGGTTGCTCGGGGGTTTCGTCACGCATCAGGGACTAGCCGGCAGAGATAAAAGATCTTTTTTTTAATGTCGGGCCGTCGCTCGACTTCACCCCCTGGATGGGTTTGCGGCGCCCCGGAATTTTGCACGTATCGGCGAGAAGCGCCGCGCGGGGTCCCGTCCATCACGCGGCCCCTTCGGGCTTATGCAGTTCGAGCAGGGTGATAGGCAAGGCCTGGCGCCAGGTGTCGAACGCGCCCAGGGCCTGGGCCTGGGCCACGGCGATGCGGGTCAGCTCGCCGCCGTGGCGGGCACGCCAGTCGACCAGCACCGCCTCGCTCTGCAGGGTGACGGCATTGGCCACCAGGCGGCCGCCGGGCTTGAGTCGCGCCCAACATTCTTCCAGTACACCGGGCACCGTCACCCCGCCGCCGATAAAGACCGCATCGGGTGCGGCCAGGCCGGCCAGGGCCGCCGGTGCCGCGCCCGCCACCAGTTGCAGCCCAGGCACACCGAGGGCGTCGCGGTTCAGGCCGATCAGACCCTGGCGACCGGGGTCGGCCTCGATGGCGATGGCCCGGCAGCTAGGGTGAGCGCGCATCCACTCGATGCCGATGGAACCGCAACCGGCACCCACATCCCAGAGCAGTTCACCCGGGGCCGGTGCCAGCCGCGCCAGGGTGATGGCGCGCACGTCGCGTTTGGTCAGTTGGCCGTCATGTTGGTAGGCCGTGTCCACCAGGCCGACGGTCAGGGGCAAAAGACAGGCATCCGCGCCAGCCAGGCACTCGATGGCCAGCAGGTTCAGCGCCGCGGCCTCGGGCAATGCCCAGTCCTGGGCTGTGCCCTCGACTCGCCGTTCCCGCGCGCCGCCCAGGTGCTCCAGCACCGTCAGGCGGCTGGGGCCGAAGCCCCGCTCGCGCAGCAGGGCGGCGATGGCCGCCGGGCTGCCGCCGTCCTGGCTCAGCACCAGCAGGCGCACGCCGGGATGCAGCTGGGCATTCAGCGCGGCCAGCGGCCGGGCCACTACCGACAGGCAGGTCAGGTCCTGCAGCGGCCAGCCCAGTCGGGCCGCCGCCAGGGAAAAGGCCGACGGTGCCGGCAGGACCCGCAGTTCCTCGGCCGGCAAGTGCCGCGCCAGGCTGGCGCCGACGCCGAACAGCATGGGGTCGCCGCTGGCCAGCACGCAGACCGGCGTACCCCGGGCCTCGAGCACCGGCGTCAGGGCGAAGGGGCTGGGCCAGGCCTGGCGCTGGGCACTAATGCAGCGCGGCAGCAGTTCCAGCTGGCGCGGGCCGCCGATCACCAGCCGGGCCTGCAGCAAGGCCCGCCGCGCCGGTTTACCCAGGCCGCTAAAGCCATCATCGCCAATACCCACCACGGTCAACCAAGGCGACATGCATCCTCCATACCCGCAATACCCCCATTACCCACGAGCCTCAACCACG
>DATDTH010000457.1:0-2884 GCA_035290985.1 Pseudomonas sp.
GGTCGAGTCCGCGAGGCGCGGCCTGGTCCAAGGCGAAATCCCCGATCAACTGGTCCAACCCGGCCAGCTCGCGCTTGAAGGGCGCGTCCGGATCATCCTTGTTCAGGTAGGCTTCATCGACCCGCAGGCGGCCGCCCAGGCGCGGCAGCCAGACCAGCAGGAAACCGGCGCCCAGGCCGCCCAGGTGCGCGTAGTAGTTGACGTTGTCGTTGGCCAGCAGCAGGCCATACAACTCCTTGCCCATCCAGATCGGCAGTATCCACAGGGCGGGGGCGCGGAAATAGCCGAACAATGGCCCCAGCCAGTAGAAGAAGTTGATCCGCCGCAGCCCATAGACCCCCAGGTACATGCCCATCAGCCCGGCGATGGCCCCGGATGCGCCGATGCCGGTGACCCATACCGGGTCCATGATCCACCAGAGCAGGTGCGAAGCCAGGCCGCTGGCCAGGTACAGGCTCAGGTAGACCCATCGGCCCAGGGCGATTTCCAGGGCGAAGCCGAAGATGAACAGAAAGACCATGTTGCCGAACAGGTGCATGAAATCACCGTGCAGGAACATGGCGCCGAACAGGCCCTGCAGGCTGAACTTGGCCGGAATGAAGCCAAAACGCATGCTGCTGAGCTTGTTCCGCGCCGCCTCGGCGCTTTGCCGCGCGGCTTGCCACTGGCTGTCGGCCTGGTAGGCGGGGTTGTGGTGCAGTTTGTTCTCGAACTCCAGGTCCATCAGGACCATGGTCGCCAGGTCGGTGCGGCGCAGCGCCGCGACATACGCCTGTTCCTCGGCATCCAGCTCGTGCTCGACGCTGAAGGCCTCGAGGAACAGCTGGCGCTCGCGGTTGAGCAGGCCGCCGTCCAGGTAGGTCTTGACCGCTTCTTCCTGGCGCGCGGCATCGCCGCCCTGGTAGCCGAAATAGATCAGGGTGTTGAGCAGGATCAGCAACAGGGTCAGGACCGGTGGCTTCTTCCAGTCCAGCGGGTGCTCGGCGGGGACAATCAGCATGGACAACCGATCCTTGGCAGCGGAGAGGCGCCAAGCCTAGGGGATGGGAAGAAGGCTGTCCAATGGCTTATAGGGGCTTTGTCGTAGGCATGAGGGGCGCTGGACCAGGTCTTAGGTGGCCTACTCGCCCCTGCGCGCGCGGAGATTAGCCGCCACGCTTACTCTCGACTTTTTTCAGGCGACCACCTTCGAACTTCAGGTAGTGATACATGCCGCCACTGCGAGGCGCATAGACCCACTCTTCGATTTGCATTTCCACGCGCTGGTCAGTGTCCTTGATGTAGCCGACAACGGAGCGGCTTGCAGGCTCACCGCATTTTTCCAGCACTTCGGTGCTGCTCTGACCTTCACTGGCAATGCCATTTTCGCAGCGCAGTGAGGCTTGAGCATTGCTGGCGAGACAGATGCTGCCAGCCAGTAACAGATATTTAAGGGCGTTCATGGAGGTCCTTCTCTAAAGCTTGGGGAATGTTCAGTTTTTGCGCTTGCTGTCGATTTTCTTCAGGCGATTGCCTTCGAATTTCAGGTAGTGGTACATGCCGCTGCGTGGGCCATAGACCCATTCCTCGACCTGGACCTCCTGGCGAAAGCCGTAGTCGTCGAGTATCTCCCGGTAGCCGAGCATGTCCCGGCTCAGGGGTTCGCCACATTTGGCCAGCACTTCGCCGCTGGAGTCCTCCAGGCTGATCAGTTTGCTTTCGCAGCGCAGGGTGGATGAGGCCTGGGCGGTGCCGACGAGCAACAGGAGGCAGAAGACGAGAGGCAGGGAGCGGTTCATGTAACTCCAGACACTTGGGCGTAAGAGGGCGTTGGGCTTCAGTGGCTGCGCCGGCTTTCGATCCGGGTCAGGCGATTGCCCACGAAGGTGAGGATGCGCAGCATGCCATTCTCCGGGCCGTAGGCCCATTCCTCGACCCTGAGCTCGCGTCGGTCGTATTCGCCGAGGCTGTAGCCAACCTCGTCGCGAAAGGCCGGCTCTCCGCATTTCTGCTGCACCTCGAAGGCGCGGTCGCCGAGGCTGACCAGCTTACTGCCGCAACGCAGGGTTTCGGCCTGGACCAGGCCGCTGGCCAGGGCTAGCGCGAGCACGATAGTCAGTCTGTTCATTCGCTTCCCAGATGCAGTTGCGTGGCGACCCGGCCATCGGTTTCGGCCTGGCCGATGCTGGTGTCCAGCAGGTGGATGCGCGGGTCCGGCAGCTCGCCGCGTTCGACCAGGTAATCCTTGATGCTGGCGGCGCGGGCCTGGCCGAGCTTGCGTAACAATAGATTGCTTTGGCCCCAGGAGTCGATCACCGCCTGGCGTTGTTTGGCGCTGCGTTCATCGTCCGGCAACTCGGCCCACTCGGCGGGCGGTTGCCGCTTCAGGCGGGCCCGGTAGATGCCCTCCAGCAGGCTGGCTTTGTCATCCTCGGGCACCTCCAGAAGGCTGGCCTCGGCCGGGACTTTGTCGCCGCGCCGCTGCAGGCTCTTGTAGAGATTGTCCTGGTATTCGCGCTGCAGGCGCTGCTCGGCCAGCAGCGGGCCGTCGCTGCTCTGGGCGCTGATGCCCTCGACTTCCAGGCGCAGGGTCGGCCGTTCCAGCAGGGCCTTGGCCAGCAGGTCCAGGGCCCCTTGGGCCTGGGTATCCAACTCGTCGCTGCCGGCGGCGAACTGCACCCGGCTGAGGTCGACCTGGTCACCGCCGCCGACCAGGCCACCGATAAATTTGAAGGGCGCCTGGGCCGCGCGCAGCACCAGGTTGCGCAGGGTCTGCCAGACGATGGGCATCACGCTGAACTGCGGGTTGTTCAGGTCGCCGGAGACCGGCAGCTCGATGGAGATGCGCCCTTCGGTGTCCTTGAGCAGGGCTACGGCCAGGCGGATCGGCAGGTCGACCGCGCTG
>DATDTH010000458.1:0-7098 GCA_035290985.1 Pseudomonas sp.
ACAAGGCCCAGGGTGCCGGTTCGCCGTCCCGCTCGTCGTCCCGGGCCAGCCGCTCGCGCAGATACTGGTCCAGCACCTCGAAGGAGGGACGGTGACGAAAGAACCGGGTTTCCTGCACGGTCAGACGGTCCAGCAGGGTCGACCATTCCACCGCGCCACGCGGGCCATCGGTGACCTGGCGGTAATAGCTGGCATAGTCCGCCACGCCCAGTTCACGCATCCGCGCGCTGAGATTGGTCTGCAGAAACGCCTGGCGCTGGTCGTTGACCACCAGGCCGGTGCGCGTCTCCAGCAACCGCTGCCAGTCGCGAAACTCGGCCGGCGACATGTCGACCACAGGCTTCAGGGCCCAGACGCCGTCTGGCTGCATGCCGTCTCCCTCGCTCATGGCCATGTGGCGGTCTCCTCTTCAGGCGACCGCGCCTCCCCTGCTTAAACCTGGTCCTTGGCGGTCGGCAAGTTAAAGCCGGAAACCGATTTGCGCATCTCGCTGGCCATCTTGGCCAGGTTACCAATGCTCTTGGCGGTGGCCGTGGTACCGGAGGACGTCTGCGAGGTGATCTCCTGGATCACGTTCATGGTGTTGGAAATATGACCGGCCGAAGAGGCCTGCTGACGCGCCGCGTTGGAGATGTTCTGGATCAAGGCCGCGAGGGTCTTGGATACCTTCTCGATCTCTTCCAGGGCCACACCGGCGTCCTGGGCCAGGCGGGCACCGCGGACCACTTCCGAGGTGGTTTGCTCCATGGAGATAACCGCTTCGTTGGTGTCGGTCTGAATGGTCTTTACCAGGGCCTCGATCTGCTTGGTCGCAGCCGAGGA
Organism: Pseudomonas sp.; assembly: GCA_035290985.1. Classification (GTDB taxonomy): domain Bacteria; phylum Pseudomonadota; class Gammaproteobacteria; order Pseudomonadales; family Pseudomonadaceae; genus Aquipseudomonas. The sequence goes on from DATDTH010000458.1 coordinate 823, forward strand.
ACGTTCCGCGAGGCGCTGAACCTCGTCCGCTACCACGGCGAAGCCTCGACCGGCGTCACCGGCCATGGACGCCTGGATCGCGGCGTTCAGGGCGAGGATGTTGGTCTGGTCGGCGATGTCGTTGATCAGGCTGACGATGTCACCGATCTCCTGGGACGATTCACCGAGGCGCTTGATTCGCTTCGAGGTGTCCTGGATCTGTTCACGGATGTTATCCATGCCGGTGATGGTGTTGTGCACCACCTCGTTGCCCTTGTTGGCGATGGCTACCGAACGTTCCGCTACCGCGGAGGATTCGGAGGCGTTCGCCGATACCTGGTCGATGGACACGGCCATTTCGTTGATCGCGGCCGAAGCCCCGGCGATTTCCTGGGCCTGGTGCTCCGAGGCTTCCGCCAGGTGCATGGCCGTCGCCTGGGTTTCCTGGGCCGCGGCGGCCACCTGCACGGCGGTCAGGTTGATGGTTTCCACCAGGTCGCGCAGCTGGTCGATCGAGTAGTTGATCGAGTCGGCGATGGCGCCGGTGAAGTCTTCGGTTACCGTGGCCGCTACCGTCAAGTCACCGTCGGCGAGGTCGGCGATTTCGTCCAGCAGTCGCAGAATCGCGGCCTGGTTGCGTTCGTTCTTCTCGGCGGTCTCACCCAGACGACGCCGGGTGTCCTGAACCATGACCAGGGCGATCAGGATGATCGAGCCCAGGGCCAGAACGCCCAGCACATAACCGACCAGGGTGTTCAGGGTCCGGCCTTCGGCCAGGTTGGCGAAGCCGGTGGCCAGTTGCGAAGCCTTGTCCAGCAGGGTCTGGGAGACGCTGAAGATGCTGCTGGCCGATTCCCGCACCTGGAACAGTTCCGGCGAGGTCTCGAGAATCTCGTCCACCGAACCGGAAACGAATTCGAACAGCTCAGAAATCTCCGCCAGGCGCTCGAGCGCTTCGGCGTCGGTCACCTTGCTGATCTCCATCGCCGCGTTGCCTTCGAGCATCGCGCTCAGTACCCGACCGAACAGGCTCGCGTCACGACCGAACATGTCGGCGGCCTGCACCGAGTCCTCGTCACCGGCCAGTACCTTGTTCACCGAGCCGAGGATACGTTCGGCCAGCAGCGATTGACGCTGGGCCACCGATACCTGTGCCGCGGGCGCTCCGCTTTCCAGCAGGATATCGACCACTTCCTCGTACTCGACCTGCAGCTGGGGAATGGTTTCCGCCAATGTCGCCGCTACCTGGTGCAGGGACAATACGGTCTGCTCGCTGGCCAGGATGGCGTCGGCGTTCTGCCGCAAGCTGTCCCAATCCTTCTGCACGCCGTCCATTTCGGATTTCACGACTTCTGGCGCCGACGGCAAACCGGTGCTCTCGTCGCCCTTGACCAGGAAGCCCCAGCGCTTTTCGAAGTCGTTGCGTGCGTCTTTCAGCAAGACGAAGGCCTCGGCCTTGCCCGCCGCCGCTTCCGTGGCGTTTTTCGCGATACGCTGGGACAGAACGCGCAGCTCACCGGAGTGGCTGATGTATTCCGTGTCGTAGTTGGACTGCGTGTTGAGGTAGGCGAAGTTCGCGAACAACAGCACGATGGAGATGATCAGGACTATAAAGAGTCCGGCGATCAGCGTGCTACTGCGCATGCCTGCCAAAAGATTGCCTGTGTTGAATTTTTTCATTGTTTGGCCCCCGCCCGGACCGACCGCACTACGGTTCCCATGTCACGCAAAAAGGCCGGCAATGCCGACCCAACCGAAAAACGCTTAAAACGCCACGTCGAGAAAACCCTGATGCTGTGCCAGCGCATGTGGGCTGAACACGAGCCAGGGCTGTTCGCGCTGGAACACACCGTGGATAAAAGGTTCGATGGCCGCCTCGAGCAAGGGTAACTGCTCGGAAAAGGCATCCACCGGAAAATGCTGCATGCCGAAGACTTCATCGACGGTCAGGCCGGCGAAGACGTCCTGGTGGTCCACCACCAGAACCCGGCGCTTCTTGCGCAGTGGCGAAAGCTCCGTGCCGAAGAACCCGCACAGGTCCATCACCGGCAACAGCCGTCCGCGCACGTTGGCCACACCCTTGACCCAGCTCTTCACACCCGGCAACAGGGTGTGGCGCGGCTCATGCAGCACCTCGCCGACCTCCCCCATGGGGGCGACGAATAACCGCTCGCCCATGCGAAAGCCGATGCCGCTCCAGGTCTGTACCGCCGTTTGCTGCGAGGGCAAGCCCGCCGCCAGCAGTCGGCAACGCTGGTCGATCTCTAGAAGAAGCTCAAAGGGAGTCTGCGCGTGCGCCATGCCGGCCCGGGCCTTCTTTAATAGTTATTATCAACGCATTTTTATCGAGGCGCTGGTCCGGTGTTAACCGGCCAGCACCGCATTCAGGGTCTTGAGCAAGGTTTCTTCGTCCACCGGCTTGGTCAGGTAGTCCTTGGCGCCTTGGCGCTTGCCCCAGACCTTGTCGGTTTCCTGATCCTTGGTGGTGACTATGATCACCGGGATGTGACTGGTGTCGGCATCCTTGGTCAACTGACGGGTCGCCTGAAAGCCATTGAGGCCCGGCATGACGATATCCATCAGCACCGCATCGGGCTTTTCCTGGCGGGCCAGTGCCACACCATCGGCGCCATTTTCCGCCTTCAGTACCTGGTGACCGTGCTTTTCGAGCATCGCGGTCAACTTGTACATCTCGGTCGGCGAGTCATCAACAATTAGAATTCGAGCCATGGTGTTTCCCATTCTGTATAGGCGTTACCGGCAGGATCGCCGGACGTCAGGATGCTTGCTCCACCGGGGTGAAGTTAGGCACATGGGCCTTGATGGCACCGAGCAACTCCTCCTTGCTGAAGGGCTTGGTAAGGTACTGGTCGGAGCCGACAATACGGCCTTTGGCCTTGTCGAACAGGCCGTCCTTGGAGGACAGCATGATCACCGGGGTGGATTTGAAAGCGCTGTTGTTCTTGATCAGGGCGCAGGTCTGATAACCATCGAGTCGCGGCATCATGATGTCGACGAAAATAATGTTCGGATGGGTATCGGCGATCTTGGCCAAGGCATCAAAGCCATCAACGGCTGTGATGACTTCGCAACCCACTTTTTTCAAAAGGGTTTCCGCTGTGCGACGAATCGTCTTCGAATCGTCGATCACCATGACCCTCAAACCTTCGGAATGCTGTTCCATGTTCGCCCTACCATAGCCTCGGTGAGTCGTTATTTTTTGCGTTATACCCATTTGCCGGAGGCCCTACCAGCGCCGGGCTGCAACCCAACCGCCGGGCCTTTTTAGCACACTCTACCCAGGCAATCCATAAAGCCTGCCCTACAAGCTTTCTCCTTGACCACAAAGCCCGGCAGCGCCACCCTTGCGCCCCACAGTCTAGCGGCGACATTCAATACGGTCGCGCTCCTTTTTGCGGAGGATCTACCCCATGAGCATACGCCTGGGCATCGTCATGGACCCCATCGCGGGCATCGCCTTCAAGAAGGACAGCTCGCTGGCCATGCTCCTGGCCGCCCAGGCCCGCGGCTGGACGCTGTACTACATGGAGCAGCAAGACCTCTACCAGGCCGGCGGCGAAGCCCGCGCCCGCATGCGCCCCCTCACCGTCTTTGAAGATCCTCAGCACTGGTTCGAACTGGCGGCCGAAAGCGACAGCCTGCTGAGCGAGCTGGACGTGATCCTGATGCGCAAGGATCCGCCCTTCGATAACGAATTCGTCTATTCCACTTACTTGCTGGAACAGGCCGAACGCGCCGGCGTGCTGGTGGTCAACCGACCACAAAGCCTGCGCGACTGCAATGAAAAACTCTTCGCCACCCAGTTTCCCCACTGCACCCCGACGACGTTGGTCAGTCGCCGGACAGACATTCTGCGCGCATTTGCCGAAGAGCAGCGTGACATCATTCTCAAACCCTTGGATGGCATGGGTGGTTCCTCGATCTTTCGCCACCGCGCGGACGACCCCAACCTGTCGGTGATACTGGAAACCCTGACCGCCCACGGCACCCAACAAATCATGGCCCAGCGCTATCTGCCGGCCATCAAGGACGGCGACAAACGCATACTGATGATCGATGGCGAACCCGTGCCCTATTGCCTGGCGCGCATCCCGGCCGCCGGCGAAACCCGCGGCAACCTGGCCGCCGGCGGCCGCGGCGAGGCGCGCCCCCTGACTGAACGCGACCGCTGGATCGCCGCCCAGGTCGGCCCGACCCTGCGCGAGAAGGGCCTGCTGTTCGTCGGCCTGGACGTGATAGGCGAACTCCTGACCGAGATCAACGTCACCAGCCCGACCTGCATCCGCGAGATCGACAACGCCTTCGGCACCCGGATCGGCGAACAGCTGATGGACGCCATCGAAATCAAGCTGCAGAGCAGCGGCCGCATGTCGAAAACATGAAACAGCTGGCAGCTTGAGGTTTGCCGCTTGCAGCCTGCCGCTCCAAGCCGGCAGACTGCGCGCACCTGACCTGACCCCGATCACGCGATGAAGCCAGCCGCCCCCCCTCCAGCACTCTCACCCTCCAGGGTTCGTCCGGCGGATAGGCTGGGCTTTACCTTGTTTCTCGCCACCGCCCTGCACCTGGCGCTGATTCTCGGCCTGAGCTTCAGCCTGGCCGACCCCAGCCAGATCAGCAAGACCCTGGAAGTCACCCTGTCGACCTTCAAGAGCGCGGAAAAGCCCAAGGAAGTCGACTTCATCGCCCAGGACAATCAGCAGGGCAGCGGCACCCTGGAGCACAAGGCGGCGCCCAAGACCAGCGAACAGGCCCCGTTCCAGGACACCACAGTCAAGCGCGTCACCCCGCCAGCCACCCCACCCCAGAGCCAGCGCAAGGAAACGGCGCCCAAGGCGGCCATCGCCACCCGCACCCCGCAGCCGCAAAAAACCCCGGTCAAGCGCGAGGAGGCGCCCCCCGAACCCGAAGGCCGGCCGACCCCGGTGTTCGACAGCGCGCAACTGGCCTCGGAAATCGCCAGCCTGCAAGCCGAACTGACCCAGGACCAACAACAGTACGCCAAGCGCCCCAGGGTTAGCCGGCAGAATGCGGCCGCCACCATGCGCGATATCAGCGCCTGGTACCGCGACGAATGGCGCAAGAAAATCGAACGCATCGGCAACCTCAACTACCCCGACGAAGCCCGGCGCCAGCGCATCTACGGCAGCTTGCGGCTACTGGTGAGCATTAAACGTGACGGCACTATCGAGGAGATGCAAGTACTGGAATCCTCCGGCCAGCCGCTGCTGGACCAGGCCGCCCTGCGCATCGTGCGCCTGTCCGCGCCCTTCGCACCCTTTTCCGGAAAGCTGGCCGAGCAATACGACCAAGTGGAAATCATCCGCACCTGGCGCTTCGAACGGGGCGACCGATTGTCCAGCCGCTAACCCGCCTGGGCATGGCCGTTCGCGCGCGCCAAAACATGGATCCGCGCCTTACGGCTTTATACCGAGGGCCCGAGGCTTTAAGCTAACCACCATGAAAAACACCGCGCCCAGCTACCTCAAGCACCATTTCCTGATCGCCATGCCCCACATGGCCGATCCGACCTTCGCGCAGACCGTCACCTACCTGATCGAGCACAATGAACAGGGCGCCATGGGCCTGGTGATCAACAAGCCCAACGGCCTCAGCCTGGCCGATGTACTCGAACAGCTGCGGCCGGGCACCATCCCGCCCGCCAGCTGCCAGGCGCTGCCAATCTTCAGTGGCGGCCCGGTGCAGACCGATCGCGGCTTCGTCCTGCACCCGGCCGAACACCAGTACCAGGCGACCCTGGCCCTGGGCGAGCTGGGACTGTCCACCTCCCAGGACGTGCTGTTCGCCATCGCCGACGGCAACGGGCCGGACAAATACCTGATCACCCTCGGCTACGCCGGCTGGGAGGCCGGTCAGCTGGAACACGAATTGGCGGCCAATGCCTGGCTGACCTGCCCGGCCGACCCGCAGATCCTTTTCGACCTGCCCCATGAGCAGCGCCTGGATGCCGCGGCGGCGCGCCTGGGGGTCAACCTTGGCCTGCTGACTTCCCAAGTCGGGCACGCCTGATGGCTGCGCTGCGCCTGCTCCTGGGCTTCGATTACGGCACCAAGCAAATCGGCGTGGCAGTCGGCCAGGCCATCACCCGCCAGGCCCGGGAACTCTGTGTGCTCAAGGCGCAGAACGGCATACCGGACTGGAACCAGGTCGAGGCCCTGATCAAGGAGTGGCAACCGGACGCCCTGGTGGTCGGCCTGCCGCTGAACATGGACGGTACGCCCAGCGAAATGAGTACACGGGCGGAAAAATTCGCCC
>DATDTH010000459.1:0-4892 GCA_035290985.1 Pseudomonas sp.
GACGTCACGGCATGCACAGTGAAACGATGGCATCGGCAAGGATGACGCATGGCCCCTTCAGCCACTACTATCCAGGCACTTCGTTTTCAGGAAGCTCCCCCATGCTCTATCTGTGGCTCAAGGCCCTGCACATCATCGCCATGGTCTGCTGGTTCGCCGGCCTGTTCTACCTGCCCCGGCTGTTCGTTTACCACGCCATGAGCGAGGACGCCCCCAGCCGTGAGCGCTTCAGCCTGATGGAGCGCAAACTCTACCGCGGCATCATGATCCCCTCGATGCTCGCCACCCTGGCGTTCGGTTTCGCGCTGCTTTACCTCAACCCCGCCTGGCTCAATATGGGCTGGCTGCATGCCAAGCTCGCCTTGGTCGTGCTGCTGATCGCTTATCACCACGTCTGCGGTGCCCAACTAAAGCGTTTCGCCCGCGGCGAGAACGCCCGTGGTCACGTCTTCTATCGCTGGTTCAACGAGATACCGGTGCTGTTCCTGCTCGTCATCGTCATTCTGGTCGTCGTCAAACCCTTCTGATCCAGCTCGAGGAAGCCTTATGTCCCTACCAGCCCTGCTCGAACAACGCTTGCGCCTGCCGGTCGTCGCGGCACCGATGTTTCTGATCTCCAACCCGCAGTTGGTACTGGCCTGTTGCCAGAGCGGCATAGTCGGCAGCTTCCCCGCCCTGAATCAGCGCGACAGCGGCGGCTTCAAGGCTTGGCTGGAGGAAATCGAAGCCGGGCTCGCCGCACGGCCCGAGGCCGCGCCCTACGCGGTCAACCTGATCGTCCACCCGACCAATCCACGGCTGCAGGCCGACCTGGCGATCTGCGTCGAGCACCGGGTGCCGATCGTCATCACCAGCCTGGGCGCGGTCAAGGAAGTGGTAGACGCGGTGCACAGCTATGGCGGCCTGGTGTTTCACGACGTGACGACCCGCCGCCATGCCGAAAAAGCCGCCGAAGCCGGCGTCGACGGACTGATCGCGGTGGCGGCCGGCGCGGGCGGGCATGCCGGCACCTGGAGCCCCTTCGCCCTGATCGCCGAAATCCGCCAGTTCTTCGACAAGACCCTGCTGCTATCCGGCTGCCTCAACCACGGCCACGAAATACTCGCCGCCCAGGTACTGGGCGCCGATCTGGCCTACCTGGGCACCCGCTTTATCGCCACCCAGGAGAACGCCGCGGACCCGGCCTACAAGCAGATGATCCTGCAGGCCAAGGCCGCCGATATCGTCCATACCCCGGCGGTCTCCGGCGTACCGGCCAGTTTCATGCGCCAGAGCCTGGAAGCGGCCGGTTACGACCTCAAGCAGTTGCAGCACAAGGGCGAGGTCAACTACGGCGAGAAACTCAAGCCGATCAGCGACGAAGCCAAGGCCTGGAAGACCGTCTGGTCGGCCGGCCAGGGCGTCGGCGATATCGCCGATGTGCCCAGCGTCGCCGAACTCATCGCGCGCCTGGACAGCGAGTACCGGGCCGCCCTGGCCCGCGCCGGCCTGCTCGGCCAGCGCTGGCCCAGGTGAAACGCCGCAGCCTGCTCGGCCTGGGCGCCCTGGCGGCGCTCGGGCTCTGGGCTACCCGGCCCGACGACCGGGGACGGCCCCACGCCGCCTACTTCAGCCGGCTCAACGAGCTGCTCAGGCGCGAAGGTGCCGGTTTGCCGCTGTTGGTGGTCGATCTCGACCGCCTGGACGCCAATGCCGGGCTGCTGGCCCGCCGCCTGAAGCATGCTCCGCGACGGGAGGCCCCCCTGGCACTGCGCCTGGTGGTCAAATCCCTGGCCAGCCAGGGCCTGCTCGATTACCTGTCCCGCAGCCTCGCCACCCAGCGCTTCATGCTGTTCCACCAGACACAGCTCAATCAGCTGGCACGGGCCCGCCCCGACGCCGACCTGCTGCTCGGCAAACCGCTATCCGTCGCGGCAGCCCTGGCCTTCTATCAACAGTTGCCGACCCATGCCCGCTTCGACCCGACCCAGCAGCTGACCTGGCTGATCGACAGCCCCCAACGCCTGAACGAATACGCCGAACTGGCGCGTGCCCTGAACCAACCACTGCAGATCGCCTTCGAGATCGACATCGGCCTGGCCCGCGGCGGTTTTGCCACGCCCCAGGCCCTGGGGGAGGCCCTGGCCTGGCTGCAGGCCCATAGCCCTCCGCTGCGAGTGCGCGGACTCATGGGCTATGACGGCCATGTTGCTTATGCGCCGCCCTGGGCCAGCCAGGCCGGGGCATTTGCCGAGGCCACGGCGCACTATCGGGCCTTTATCGCCAGCGCCCAGGTCTCGCCCCTCTGGCCATCCAAGCCGCTGCTGAATGGAGCGGGCAGCCTGACCTATACCCGGCATGCCGATGGCGAAAGCCCGCTCAACGAGGTGGCGGTCGGTTCGGCCCTGCTCAAACCCGGCGCCTTCGACAGCGAGCTGCTGGCCGAGCACAGCCCGGCGCTCTGGATCGCCAGTCCGGTGCTCAAAGCCCAGGGCGGGGAGTTGCCTTACCTGGCCGCGGCCCAGCCCCTGTTGCAAGGCTGGGACCGCAATCGCCAGCGGGCCCTCTACCTCCAAGGCGGCGGCTGGTCCGCCGACCCCGTCTCACCCACGGGCCTGGACTACGACGAGCTGTACGAACGCAGCACCAACCAGGAACGCCTGATCGGCTCCCTGGGTACCGCGCTGGCGGTGGACGACTGGGTGTTTCTCCGTCCACGACAAGCGGAGGGCCTGTTCGAGGGGTTCAGCGAACTGCGCCTGCTGCGCCATGGCCGCCTGGTCGGACGCTGGTCTCCCTTGAGCAGGGCCTGAAGCCGCCGCGCTTTCTGCGGCAACCCGCTTGTGCCACGCCCAGTAGGCCCATTAGGCTGCGCATACCTAAAATTCTCTCGCAGACAGGGAAGCCCCGATGACCGGAGCCCGTTTCAAGATTGTATTCGAGGGCGAAGTTTTGCCCGATGTGAGTCTCGACAGCGCCAAGGACAACCTCGCTCGCCTATTCAAGAGCGAACGGGCAAAGATCGAGGGACTGTTCAGTGGCGCGACCGTGGTACTCAAGCGCGACCTGCCGGATAGCCAGGCCGATCAATACCTGAGGGCCCTGGACAGCGCCGGCCTCAAGGTACGCAAGGAACGCGACATGAGCGCCAGCCTGAGTCTGGTGGCGCTTGATGACCCCAAGGCACCGGTCTCCACAACACCCATGAACTGCCCAAAATGCGGCCATGAACAGCCGAAAGCCCTGGAGTGCGTGGCCTGCGGCATCGTGATCGAGAAATTTCTCGCCCGCCAGGCGCTGCTCGCCAAGGAACCAGCCCGCGAGACTGCTGCCGCATCCCCCTCGCCGTACAGCCCGCCTCAGGCCCAAGTCGGCGAGGAGCTGCCGGAGTTCGGCACCCTGAATGTCTTCGGTGTCCAGGGTCGGATCGGCCGCCAGCGCTACCTCGCCTGGAGCATGGCCATGTTGCTGATCGCCATGCCGGTGATTGGCCTGGCGATGGCGAGCATGACCCTATCCAAGATAATTGGTGGCCTGCTGATGGCAGTCGCGGTGATCGCCATGCTGATCATCGGCGTATTCATCAGCGTGCAGCGTTTGCATGATATCGGCTGGTCCGGCTGGCTGTTGCTGATCCCCGGTGCCGCGTTGTTAAGCCTGTTCATCCCCGGCTCCGACGCTGCCAACCGCTTTGGCTCGCCTCCGCCGCCCAACAGCCGCGGGGTTTTGATCCTCGCCTGGTCACTGATCCTGGTACTCATCATCGGTATTCTCGTTGCCATCGCCCTGCCGGCCTACCAGGATTATGTCGATCGCGCCGACCTGACCCGCTACTCCGACAGCGCCGACCATGGCCACGATCAGACCGCGGATGTCGCTCCGGCGGCAGGTGCAGCGGAAGCCCCCGACTACAGCGAAGAATAAATGCCACTTGCGGCACCCAGCGGGATCGACGCGGTCGAAGGCCGGCCCCCGTCACGGAGATAAGCCATGCCCCGTTATGCCCTGATCACCGGCGCCTCCAGCGGCATAGGCCTGGCGTTGGCCGAAGCCCTGGCCCGGCGCGGCCGCTGCCTGATTCTGGTGGCCCGCCAGCGCGATGCCCTGGAAAGCATCGCCTGCGAACTGACCCAGCGCTTCGGGGTCGAGGTGCTGTTCCGTGTCTGCGATCTTGGCGAGCCGATGCAACTGTCCGGCTTGCTCCATGAGCTGGAACAAGGCGAGCGGCAGATCGACCTGCTGGTGAACAACGCTGGCCTCGGCAGTTGCGGGGCCTTTCTCGGGCTGGACTGGGGGCGCGAACAGGCGTTGCTGGAAGTCAACGTCCTGGCCCTGACCCGCCTCTGCCATGCCCTGGGCAATGCCATGGCCCTGCAGGGCGGCGGCCAGATTCTCAATGTCGCCTCGGTGGCCGCCTTTCAGCCTGGGCCCTGGATGAGCAGTTATTACGCCAGCAAGGCCTATGTCCTGCACTTTTCCGAAGGCCTGCGCGAGGAACTCAAGAGCCACGGCATCGGGGTCTCGGTGCTCTGCCCCGGCCCGACCCGCAGCGCGTTCTTTCGTAATGCAGGCATCACCAATGGCAGGCTCGACGGCAGCAAGCTGATGATGAGCGCCGAAGAGGTCGCCCTGATCACGGTCAGGGCCCTGGACAAGAACAAGGCCATTATCCTGCCCGGCTGGCGCAACCAGTGGCTGGCCTTCGCTTCACGCCTGGCGCCGCGCTGGCTGACCCGGCGACTGGCTGGCGGCCTCAACCGGCCGCTGATGCAGCCCTAATAGAGGCCTTGGCGCAATTTCGCCGAAGCGCTGCGATGCGCTGAGCGCCCCCTATGGAGCCCCATTGCACCCTGATCGCCGAAGCGCCTTTCGTAGGGCGGGTTAGTCGCGCGGAACGCCGCTCTGGCAAACCA
>DATDTH010000460.1:0-7876 GCA_035290985.1 Pseudomonas sp.
ATACTTTACGCATCTCACCGGAACGCAGACGCAGGGTCACGTAGACACCTTCACGCGCAATCAGCTGAGCCGAAGCACCAGCGGAACGAGCGATCTGCGCGCCTTTGCCCGGCTTCAGTTCGATACCGTGAATGGTCGAACCTACCGGCATGTTACGCAACTGCAGGGAGTTACCCGGCTTGATCGGTGCCAGGGCACCTGCGATCAGCTGGTCGCCAGCGCTCACGCCTTTAGGGGCGATGATGTAGCGGCGCTCACCGTCTGCGTACATCAGCAAGGCGATGTGTGCGGTACGGTTCGGATCGTATTCAATACGCTCGACAGTGGCTGGAATGCCATCTTTGTCGTTGCGACGGAAATCGACCAGGCGATAGTGCTGCTTGTGACCACCACCGATATGACGGGTGGTGATACGGCCATTGTTGTTACGGCCGCCAGTCTTCGACTTCTTTTCGAGCAGCGGAGCGTAAGGAGCGCCTTTGTGCAGCTCCTGGTTGACCACCTTGACCACAAAACGGCGGCCAGGGGAAGTCGGTTTGCATTTAACGATTGCCATGATGCACCCCTTCCTTACTCAGCACTGCTGCTGAAATCGAGATCTTGGCCCGGCTGAAGGGAGATAACCGCCTTCTTCCAGTCATTACGCTTGCCCACGCCGCGAGCGGTGCGCTTGGTCTTACCCAGAACGTTCAGGGTAGTCACACGCTCAACTTTCACGCTGAACAGGCTTTCGACGGCCTTCTTGATTTCCAGCTTGGTCGCATCGGTCGCAACCTTGAAAACAAACTGGCCTTTCTTGTCAGCCAGTACCGTGGCCTTCTCGGAAACGTGCGGGCCAAGTAGAACTTTAAATACGCGTTCCTGGTTCATCCCAGCAGCTCCTCGAATTTCTTCACGGCCGACACGGTGATCAACACCTTGTCGTATGCGATCAGACTGACCGGATCGGAACCTTGGACGTCACGTACATCGACGTGCGGCAGGTTACGAGCAGCCAGGTACAGGTTCTGATCAACAGCATCGGACACGATCAGAACATCAGTCAGACCCATGCCGTTCAGCTTGTTCAGCAGATCTTTGGTTTTCGGTGCATCGACAGCGAAATCCTGCACCACGACCAGACGATCGGTACGCACCAGCTCAGCAAGGATGGAGCGCATTGCGGCGCGGTACATCTTCTTGTTCAGCTTCTGCGAGTGATCCTGCGGGCGAGCAGCGAAGGTGGTACCACCGCCACGCCAGATGGGGCTACGGATGGTACCGGCACGTGCGCGGCCAGTACCCTTCTGACGCCAGGGGCGTTTGCCACCACCGGATACGTCGGAACGGGTCTTTTGCTGCTTGCTGCCCTGACGGCCGCCGGCCATGTAGGCCACGACTGCTTGGTGCACCAGCGTCTCGTTGAATTCGCCGCCGAAGGTCAGCTCGGAAACTTCGATCGCCTGAGCGTCATTTACATTTAATTGCATGTCAGCTTCCCCTTAACCGCGAGCCTTGGCTGCCGGACGCACAACCAAATTGCCGCCAGGAGCACCAGGAACAGCACCCTTAACCAACAACAGATTGCGTTCAACGTCCACGCGCACCACTTCCAGGGACTGCACGGTCACGCGCTCAGCGCCCATATGACCGGACATCTTTTTGCCCTTGAAAACTCGGCCAGGAGTCTGGCACTGGCCGATGGAGCCAGGAACGCGGTGAGACACGGAGTTACCGTGGGTGTTGTCCTGACCGCGGAAATTCCAACGCTTGATGGTACCGGCAAAGCCTTTACCCTTGGACTGACCGGTGACATCCACCAGTTGACCAGCTTGGAAAATATCCGCCTGGATCAGATCGCCAGCCTGGTACTCGCCTTCTTCAAGGCGGAATTCCCAGACACCACGACCAGCAGCTACGTTCGCCTTGGCGAAGTGGCCTGCCTGGGCAGCTGTCACGCGCGAAGCACGACGCTCACCGACAGTGACTTGCACTGCACGATAGCCATCGGTTTCTTCGGTTTTGAACTGAGTGACGCGATTCGGCTCGATCTCAATGACCGTAACCGGAATGGAGACACCTTCTTCGGTGAAAATACGGGTCATACCGCATTTACGACCGACTACACCAATAGTCATGTTGTAAACCTCATGAGTGTACGGGGCTTTCACCCGCTATGGCCGCCCATTTCAGAGCGTTACACGACTAAAACCGGAACGGTCTTAGCCGAGGCTGATCTGCACTTCCACGCCAGCCGCAAGATCAAGCTTCATCAGCGCATCAACGGTTTTATCCGTCGGCTGGACGATGTCCAGTACGCGCTTATGAGTACGGATTTCGTACTGGTCGCGCGCGTCTTTGTTGACGTGCGGAGAAACCAGAACGGTGAACCGCTCCTTGCGAGTTGGCAGAGGAATCGGACCACGCACCTGAGCACCAGTACGTTTCGCGGTTTCCACGATTTCCTGGGTGGATTGATCGATCAGGCGATGGTCAAAAGCCTTCAATCGAATCCGGATTTGTTGATTTTGCATTTGCCCTAGACTCCAATTTGCCGTTCCCATCGCGCGCAATACGCCCGATAAAAGGAGGCGCAATTGTACGGAGGCACCCTCAGGGTGTCAATAAATGATCAACAAATAGAAAAGGCCCCCGCGGGGGCCTTTCTTACCGCTTACCGCAATCGAGCTTTACTCGATGATCTTGGCCACTACACCGGCGCCGACGGTACGACCGCCTTCACGGATAGCGAAACGCAGACCGTCTTCCATCGCGATCGACTTGATCAAGGTGACAACCATCTTGACGTTGTCGCCCGGCATTACCATTTCCACGCCTTCCGGCAGTTCGCAGTTACCGGTCACGTCTGTGGTCCGGAAGTAGAACTGCGGGCGGTAGCCTTTGAAGAACGGCGTGTGACGGCCGCCCTCTTCCTTGCTCAGCACGTAGACTTCAGCTTCGAACTTGGTGTGCGGCTTGACCGAACCCGGCTTGGCCAGAACCTGGCCACGCTCGACGTCGTCACGCTTGGTGCAGCGCAGCAGGATACCGCAGTTCTCGCCAGCACGACCTTCGTCGAGCAGCTTGCGGAACATCTCGACGCCAGTGCAGATGGTCTTGATAGTAGGACGCAGGCCTACGATCTCGACTTCTTCCTGGATCTTGATGATGCCGCGCTCGATACGACCAGTTACCACGGTGCCACGACCGGAGATCGAGAACACGTCTTCAACCGGCATCAGGAACGGCTTGTCGATCACACGGACCGGGTCCGGGATGTAGCTGTCCAGGGTCTCGACCAGCTTGCGCACGGCAGAGGTGCCCAGCTCGTTTTCGTCGGTGCCATTCAGGGCAGCCAACGCGGAGCCGATCACGATCGGGGTGTCATCGCCCGGGAAATCGTAGGTGCTCAGCAGGTCGCGCACTTCCATCTCGACCAGTTCCAGCAGCTCGGCGTCGTCCACCATGTCAGCCTTGTTCAGGAAGACCACGATGTAAGGAACGCCTACCTGGCGGGACAGCAGGATGTGCTCGCGAGTCTGCGGCATCGGGCCGTCAGCAGCGGAACAAACCAGGATCGCGCCATCCATCTGCGCAGCACCGGTGATCATGTTCTTCACATAGTCAGCGTGACCCGGGCAGTCGACGTGGGCGTAGTGACGGATAGCCGAATCGTATTCAACGTGGGAAGTGTTGATCGTGATACCACGAGCCTTCTCTTCCGGTGCGCTGTCGATCTGGGCGAAGTCACGGATGGCACCACCGAAAGCCTCGGCGCAAACCTTGGTCAGAGCAGCAGTCAGCGTAGTCTTGCCATGGTCGACGTGACCGATGGTGCCCACGTTCACGTGCGGCTTGTTACGTTCAAACTTTTCTTTAGCCATCTGAGACCGTCTCCCATCGAATAGTTAAGCTGTCACGCCACCATTAAAACAAAGGCAGATATCGAGATATCTGCCTCTATAAATGGAGCTCATGAGCGGATTCGAACCGCTGACCTCACCCTTACCAAGGGTGTGCTCTACCAACTGAGCTACATGAGCGAAACACATTGCACCATCAACAAACTTGGAGCGGGTAGCGGGAATCGAACCCGCGCCATCAGCTTGGAAGGCTGAGGTTCTACCATTGAACCATACCCGCAGAGCTTGTAAATCATGCTCAATTTGGTGGAGGGGGAAGGATTCGAACCTTCGAAACTCGCGTGTCAGATTTACAGTCTGATCCCTTTGGCCACTCGGGAACCCCTCCAAAGTGAGGCGGCATTCTCAACTCATGCCACCCTCCTGTCAAGCATTTCCTCATAAAAAACTTGAGGTTAGCTGCGTTGACAACCACTTCCCGAAATCGCCAGCAGCTCGACCTCGTTAAGCGGGCGCCATTCTATGCAAACTAACGTGGCGTTGCAACGCTTTCGCACGGCATTAATTGATGCTGCAAGCCGACGAAGTCCTGAGCCAGTTGCTGCAACAGCGTTTCATCGGCCAGACGCCGGCTTTCCGGGGCTATGCGCACCCAGAAGCTGCGCTGCGCGCGCGACAACTCGCGCAACCTGGGCTCATAGCCCGCCTCGCGCAGACGCTGCATCACGCTTTCGGCTGAATCGGTGCGGGGGAATATACCCAGGGAAATGCCATTGGCCAGATCCCCCTGGGTAATGATGTAGCTGTCGATCTTGCGCGCCTGCAACTCCTTCAGCTGGCGCAGCGACGCCTGACGGGAAGCCAGCGGCGACAGGTAGACCCAGTAATCCGTGCCGCCCGCGGCACTCACCGACTGCACCCTGGACTGGATATCCAGGCTCAACAGGCGTTGCTCGATGACCCTGGCCGCATCCTCCTGCTCGAACCCCCCGAGGTACAGGCAGACCGCCTCCACCACTTCGGGCGCAACGGACACGGCCGCCACCTCGCGCCGCGCCGGCACCCCGCTCGACTCACTCAACAGGCGAATGTCCTGCCGCCCACCCTGGTAGAGCGCCAACGATGCGACTTCCTTGGCCCGCAACGGCGCCTGCTGCTGGTGCCAGACGTAATAGAACAGATTGAGCACGACCAACAGTAGAAACAACCAACGCATGACAAAACCTCAAGACAATGGGCAGGCGATGGCCAGACCGATAAAGACCAGATCCGGCATCACCCGTGCGTCCGGCAGGACTTCCCGCACCAGCGCCGCATCTCCTCCAGTGAGAAATACCTGAAAATCCTCGCCCAGGAATTCGCGCGCCAATTCCAGCTGGGTCAGCACGAAACCCCGTAGCATCAGCGAACAACCTCGCTCCACGGCCTCGACCGTGGAACGACCGGGCGCCAGGGACTCCAGGGCCCGTTCGGCCGCCGCATCGTCGTAACGAATGCGCCGGGTATGGGTGCGCAGCTGATTGCGCATCAAGGGCACACCGGGGCAGATATACCCCCCCAGGTGCTCGCCGCCCGCCGCCACGAAGTCCGAGGTCACCGCGGTCCCCAGGTCGAGCACCAGGCAGGCCCCCTGCGCCAGGTGATAGGCGCCCAGCACCGCCAACCAGCGATCCAGCCCCAGTCGCTCGAAGTCCTGATAGCCATTGCTCACACCCGCCACCATCTGCGCCGGCCTGGCACGACTGACAGCCATGGGATGACTTCGGGTCAGACACTCGACCAGGCTCGCGGTTTCATCGTCGCTGCGCACACTCACCAGACGACAGTGCCGCAGCGCCAGCGCTGGCAAGGCGCGCAACGCCTCGAGCAATTGCTCGGCGGAATCCACCACCCCGCCCGCCAACACCTTCGCCTCGAGACTGACTATGACCCGCCACTTGATAAAACTGTTGCCGCAATCGAGCTCAAGAATCATGGCGCAACCTCAGGCTCAACTCACCCCCACTGAACACCTGTTCGACACCCTCGACACTCATGCGCAGCGCACCTTGTTCATTGATACCCAGGACGACGCCCTGAATCTGTCGATTACCGGCCGTCAGCAGTACCGGCAGCCCCTGCCAGAGATGCCCCGCCTCCCACTCCGCCTGCAGCGCCACAAAACCGGACTGACGGAGCCGCGCCAGATAGTCCTGCAACTGCTCGTTCAGCCGACAGACCAGGGCGTTGCGGTCGATTTGCATGCCCAGCTCCCGCGCCATGGAGGTCCAGGGCTGATCGATCTCCTCTTCGTCAGCCGTCATGTTGGCATTGATACCTATGCCGATAACCACATGACAGACATCGGCCGGGTCACCGGACAACTCCAAGAGGATGCCGGCCATCTTCCGCCCCCCCACCAGCACATCATTGGGCCATTTGAGCCCGGCGTCCGCCACACCGAACTGGCGCAACGTCTGCAGCACCGCCAAGCCAACCACCAGACTGAGCCCCTCGAGCTGGCGAGCACCGCCCTCAACCCGCAACACCAGGCTGTAATACAGATTATCGGCAAAGGGACTGACCCAACGTCGCCCGCGACGTCCACGCCCGGACGTCTGCCGCTCGGCCAACACCAGGAAAGGCGCCTCGACACCCTGCTCGAGCAGCCTGAAGGCCTGGGCATTGGTCGAGTCGAGGTTTTCATGGATAAAGACGGGCCAAGCGGGCGCCGTGCCAGCCTCTTGCAGACGATCGGCTTCCAGCAGGACCAGCGGACGTGCAAGGCGATAGCCCCGCCCGCGCACCTTATAGACCGGCAGGCTCAACTCGGCCTCCAGGTGCTGCAATTGCTTCCAGACCGCACTCCGACTGACGCCCAGCGCAGCGCCAAGCGCCTGCCCGGAATGGAAACGCCCATCTTGTAGAAGCCTCAACAAGGTCAACATGCCGGTACCGTCTCAGAATGAGGCAGGCATCATAGCGATGCCCATGGCGATTGACTAGAAAGCCGGGGCATGCACGGTTTTGTGGCATGCAGAATGCAGCGCCCCACAGGGAGGACGGCGAAGTCGCGTCGGCTCCGAGGGACTCACCTTCGCGGTGCGCTGGGGCCCGCCTGGCGAATGGATTCGCCCCTAGAACACCAAGACAGCGCGTTTTTGTAGGGTGGTGTTAGCCGCGCAGAAAGCCGCTCTGGCAAGCCCCGCCACGCCCGCCGCGCGGCGGAACCCGCCAAGGCGGAACCCGGGCCGGATGCACTGACAGGCCGGGCTTTCGTAGCCAGGATAAGCCCCAGCGCAATCCGGGGCCGTGGATTCAGCGAAGCGCGCAGGGCGGGGTTAGGCGCCGCCTCGCCGGCAGGGCGTGCCGCCCAAGGGGCAGTTTACGTAGATCCCAGATAAGCCTTGGCGCAATCCGGGGCAGCAGGTTTCGCCGAAGCGCTGCGGTGCGCTGAGCGCACCCTACAACAGCACGCCACCCCCTCACTCGTCATACCCGCGCAGGCGGGTATCCAGGCCGGGCGGTATCCCAAGATCGCGCAGATACGCGGGTTGCACCCAGGCGGCCCCAGTCGCCCTACGAAGAACGCCGTGTTTTCCGCGCCAAAGGACAAAAATCAGTCGCGTAAAAGGTAGGCTTGTGTAGAGCGAAGCGAAACCCAGCTAATGCCCATGCTGGGTTTCGCCGGACGGCAGTTACGTAGGTCGGGTTACGTTTTGCTAACCCGACGGCATCGTTGTCGGGTTACGCTTCGCTAACCCGACCTACGGTCTCGCGCTTGAAGTGGACCATGACCTACTCGCACAGGGGGGTGAAGGCCGGCGCTTTCCTTGCACTGCAAGGGCCGGCCGGAACGCCCCCGGGCGCAGCCCGGGGGCCGGACCGCGCAGCGGCCCCACGCATAAAGAGGGGGTTTTCCCAGGGACCTTAAAAACAAAACCCCAGTTGCGTGAGCAACTGGGGTTCTGCGTTTGAAGCTTGACGATGACCTACTCTCACATGGGGAAACCCCACACTACCATCGGCGATGCATCGTTTCACTGCTGAGTTCG
>DATDTH010000461.1:0-3541 GCA_035290985.1 Pseudomonas sp.
CTTGGTGTTGAACGGGCAGCCGATGAGCAGGCAACCAATGAACAGCCGGCCAATGTGGCGCGGTTCAAGGGGCGTTAAGGCGCGGTGCGGCACAGTCGTTGCCGCGCCGGGTCCGGGTATCCCAGGCAATACAACAATAAAAATCAGTGGAGTGGATATGAACACGACTATCAAAGGTGTGTGGCTGCTGCCGTGTGCGCTGTTTGCCCTGACCGGCGTCGCCCAGGCGCTGGAGTTCACGGGTTATGTGCGCAGTGGCGCCGGGAGTTCGAGCGAGGGGGACGGACAGGCCTGCTTCCAGCTGCCCGGCGCGCAGTCCAAGTACCGCCTGGGCAACGAGTGCGAGCAGTACATGGAACTGGACCTGCGCCAGGACCTGCTGACCCTGGACGACGGCTCGGTGATCAGCGTCGAGGGCATGGCCCAGCTGTACAACGAGTACGGCCACACGCCCAAGTTCACCGGTGACTATGGTTTCGCTCGGATGAACCAGATGTACGCCGAATGGAGCAAGATGCCGGCGCTCAACGGCGGCTCCTTCTGGGCCGGACGGCGCTTCTACAAGCGCAACGACATTCATATCTCCGACTTCTTCTACTGGAACCAGAGCGCCACCGGCTTCGGCCTGGACGAGGTGCAGATCGGCGACCTGAAGTACAGCTACGTGTTCTCGCGCAAGGACAGCTACTTCCAGGAGCCCTATATCAACCGCCATGACTTCAACGTGGGCGGTTTCACGACCAACCCGAATGGTGAGCTGGAACTGGGCGTCAGCTATATCGACAAGGCCGACAGCACGGACGCCCACAGCGGCTGGGCGCTGACGGCGCAGCACAAGCAGAGCGCGTTCCTCGGCGGGGTCAATACCCTGGCGCTGCAGTATGGCCAGGGGCCGGGCACCGGCCTGGGCTACACCGGTGATCCGACCCTGGACAGCGGGGCGAAGAGCTGGCGCCTGGTGGAGTTCTTCGACTGGCAGCTGACGCCGCGTCTCGGTGGCCAGGTGGAACTGGTCTACCAGAAGGACAGCCGGGACGACGGCGCGGATCAGGACTGGCTGTCGCTGGGCGGGCGCACCAGCTATGCCTTCACCGAGCAGTTCAAGCTGGTCGGCGAAATCGGTCGCGACCAGGTGGAGGCGCCCGGCGGCACCCGCAAATTGACCAAGTTCACCGTGTCGCCGACCTGGTCGCCGTCCGGTCCGGGTTTCTGGGAGCGCCCGGAAATTCGCCTCTATTACACCTATGCCAGCTGGAACCAGGCCGCCCAGCGCGCGGCAAGCCAGATGGTCGCCGGTTCGGCGCTGTCCGACAGCGGCGCGTTCGGCAATGCCTTGCACGGCTCCAACGTCGGCGTGCAGGTCGAGTACTGGTGGAAATAGCCGGTCCGGATGGGGCGGCGGCGGGGCGCTTCGGCGTCTCGCCGGGCTGCTTAGATAGGCTCATCTTCGTTCGGGTAGCGGCTGTCCACCAGGCTTTCCTTGATCTTGCGCAGGTGCGGTTGGAAGTCCACCCCGCGGCGCAGGGTGACGCCGGCGGCCAGCACGTCGAGCACGGTGAGCTGGATGATCCGCGAGGTCATCGGCATGTAGATGTCGGTGTCTTCCGGCAGGGGAATGTCCAGGCTCAGGGTGCAGAGTTTGGCCAGGGGCGAGCCGGCGGCGGTCAGGCCGAGCACCGAGGCGCCGTTATCCCGGGCGATGCGTGCGACATCCACCAGTTCGCGGGTGCGACCGGTGTAGGAAATGATCACGAAGAGTTCGCCGGTATGGGCGACCGAGGCCAGCATGCGTTGCATCAGCACGTCGGCATGGGCGGATACCGCCAGATTGAAACGAAAGAATTTGTGCTGGGCGTCCAGGGCCACCGATGCCGAGGCGCCCAGGCCGAAGAAATGGATCTGCCGGGCTTGGATCAGCAGATCGACCGCGCGGCTGATCAGGTTCGGATCGAGCTGCTTGCAGGCGCTGTCCAGGGAGGCGATGGCACTGCCGAAGATCTTCTGGGTGTAGGCTTCGGGGCCGTCATCGGCTTCGACGGCGCGGCTGACATAGGCGGCGCCGCTGGCCAGGCTCTGGGCCAGTTGCATTTTCAGCTCGGGGTAACCATTGACCCCGAAGGAGCGGCAGAACCTGTTGACCGTCGGCTCGCTGACCTGGGCCGCCTGGGCCAGGGTGGCGATGCTGAACCGGGTGGCCTGCTGGGGGTTGCGCAGGATCGCCTCGGCCACCTTGCGTTCGGCCTTGTTCAGTTCCTCGACTCGGCTCTGGATTTGCTCCAAAAGGTTTCGCACGCGGTCCATATGGGTTCCTTGGGGCGGGCAAGCGGTGGCCTATCCTACTGATGGGCCTGGGGCTCGGCCAGGGTTGTGGATGTTTCGCAGTTTATGTTGTTTAATTACTACATTATTGATTGATTTAAAGGTTTCGTCGGTGTATTTCTATCACTAATTGTTAATAGAACGGACATTATGCCAGCTATTACCGTCACCTCCTGTACCTTCGTGCTGTTCGGCGCCCTCGGCGACCTGGCCCTGCGCAAGCTGTTTCCAGCGCTCTACCAACTGGATCGGGCCGGCCTGCTGCATGCCGGGACGCGCATCCTCGCCTTGGCTCGTGAGCAGGAGTCCGGCGCGCACCTGGCCGAGATCGAGGACTGGCTGCGCCGCCAGGTCCCGGCCGCCGAGCTGGACACGGCGGTGCTGCAGCGCTTCCAGGCGCGCCTGAGCTACCTGAGCATGGATTTTTTCACCGCCGCCGATTACCGCTCCCTGGCCGAGCAAGTGGCCGGTGCCGACCCGCTGATTGCCTATTTCGCCACCCCGGCCTCGGTCTATGGGGCCATTTGCGACAACCTGGCCGGGGTCGGCCTGGCCGAGCGGACCCGGGTGGTGCTGGAAAAGCCCATCGGCCACGACCTGGCGTCCTCGCGGGAGGTCAACGAGGCGGTGGCCCGGCATTTTCCGGAAAGCCGCATCTACCGCATCGACCATTACCTGGGCAAGGAGACGGTGCAGAACCTGATCGCCCTGCGCTTCGCCAACAGCCTGTTCGAAACCCAGTGGAACCAGCACCACATCTCCCATGTGGAGATCACGGTGGCGGAGAAGGTCGGCATCGAGGGGCGCTGGGAGTATTTCGACCGGGCCGGGCAGTTGCGCGACATGATCCAGAACCACCTGCTGCAACTGCTCTGCCTGATCGCCATGGACCCGCCCGGCGACCTGTCCGCCGACAGCATCCGCGACGAGAAGGTGAAGGTGCTCAAGGCCCTGGCGCCCATCACCGTCGAGCAGCTCGGTCGCCTGGTAGTGCGTGGCCAGTACGCCGCCGGCAGCAGCGACGGCCAGCCGGTGCCCGGTTACCTGGAGGAGGAGGGCGCCAACCCCCGCAGCGACACCGAAACCTTCGTCGCCCTGCGTGCCGACATCCGCAACTGGCGCTGGGCCGGCGTGCCGTTCTACCTGCGCACCGGCAAGCGCATGGCGGAAAAGATGTCGCAGATCGTTATCCATTTCAAAGTGCCGCCGCACTACATCTTCG
>DATDTH010000462.1:0-4344 GCA_035290985.1 Pseudomonas sp.
CTGGGCCGGCCGATGGCCGAGGCGGACTTTCTGCAGTGGATGGAGACATTGCCGGCCTGAGGCTTAGAGCATTTTCGCCTTATTGTTGTCCGCCGTTTCGACCTCGGCATTGAGGATCGCCAGCAAGCTGGCTCCTACGCAGGCGCGCTTTTGTAGGGTGGGTTAGTCGCGCTGGAAGCCGGCCTGGCAAACCACGGCGCACCCGCCGCGCGGCGTAACCCACGCGGATGGGCGCCCAGATGCAGACGGATTTTTCGTGAAAATGCTCTAGCCCTTGCCCTTGGTGCGGGTCAGATGCGGGCCGCCGTTCTTTTCCAGGTACTGGATGATCATGCCGGCGACATCCTTGGCGGTGGTGATCTCGATGCCCTCCAGGCCGGGGGAGGAGTTGACCTCCATCACCAGGGGGCCGTGGTTGGAGCGCAGAATGTCGACGCCCGCCACGCTCAGGCCCATCACCTTGGCCGCGCGGATGGCGGTCATGCGTTCTTCCGGGGTGATCTTGATCAGGCTGGCGGTGCCGCCGCGGTGCAAGTTGGAGCGGAATTCGCCGGCCTTGGCCTGGCGCTTCATGGCGGCGATCACCTTGTCGCCGACCACGAAGCAGCGAATGTCCGCGCCACCGGCTTCCTTGATGTACTCCTGGACCATGATGTCCTGCTTCAGGCCCATAAAGGCCTCGATCACCGATTCGGCCGCCGTCGCCGTTTCGCAGAGCACCACGCCGATGCCCTGGGTGCCCTCCAGTACCTTGATCACCAGGGGGGCGCCGTTGACCATCTGGATCAGGTCGGTGATGTCGTCCGGCGAGTGGGCGAAGCCGGTCACCGGCAGGCCGATGCCGCGCCGCGACAGCAGTTGCAGCGAGCGCAGCTTGTCCCGCGAGCGGGCGATGGCCACCGATTCGTTGAGGGGGAACACGCCCATCATCTCGAACTGGCGCAACACCGCGCAGCCATAGAAGGTCACCGAGGCGCCGATCCGCGGAATCACCGCGTCGAAGCCTTCCAGGGGTTTGCCGCGGTAATGGATCTGCGGCTTGTGGCTGGCGATGTTCATATAGGCGCGCAGGGTGTCGATCACCACCATTTCATGGCCGCGTTGCTCGCCGGCTTCGACCAGGCGGCGGGTGGAATACAGACGCGGGTTACGCGACAGCACAGCGATCTTCATGCAACACCTGTAACGGAAGAAGTAAGGGCGGGAATGCCCGGCTTGTCCTGGACATAGGCCAGGGCCGGATTGACCACCAGTTGGCCATCGACCAGGGCCTTGGCGCCGAGCAGCAGGCGATAGCGCATGGCCTTGCGGCAGGTCAGGGTGAAATCCACGGCCCAGGCGCGATCGCCGAGGGCCAGGCGGGTGCGCACGACATAGCGCACCTGGGTATGGCCGTTGGAACTCTTGATGGTCTTGATCGCCACCAAGGGGGCCTCGCAGCGCCGGTGACGCAGTTGCACCAGGGTGCCGAGGTGGGCGGTGAAGCGCACCCAGGGCTGGTCGTCGCGCTCGAACTCGACGATCTCGGTGGCGTGCAGGCTGGAGGTGCTGGCTCCGGTGTCGATCTTCGCCCGCAGCCCGGCCACGCCCAGATCGGGCAGGGCAATCCATTCGCGCAGGCCGATCACGGTGAGTTGGTCGAAGGTCTTCACTGGGGTTTTCCAGGTGGGGTGTCGGCATTCTAGTCGCAGCCTGTGACAACCGCATCCGCCCCTGGTGCGGTCTTGCCGAAAACGAGCGGGCGGCCGCAGCGTGCGCCGAGGCTGCGCTCTTTTCCCTCAATCTGCCAGTAGGCGCTTGGGGTGCATGCCGTCGACGCAGCCCATAAAGGGCGCGTGGATGCTGTAGCCGAGCAGCCGCTGGACATGGGCGCTGCAGGCTTTGACTCGGGGGCGCGACAGCGACAGGCTGAAATTTTCCTGCTGCCGGCACCAGGGCGCGCAGTATTGCGCGGTGACGCCCAGACGTCCGGCCTGGCTGCGGTTCGCCCCACCACCATGCCAGAGCGTGCCCAGGAAGAACAACAGCGAGCCGGCCGGCATCAAGGCTGGCATCGACTGGGCCTGCTCCTCGGTGCTGGGCAGACGATCGCCCCAGCGGTGGCTGCCGGGAATCAGCACGGTCGCGCCGTTCTCGGCGGTGAAGTCATCCAGGGCCCAGATGGTCGCGGCGCCCAGGGCCGCCCGTGGCCGCGGCACAGGATAGAAGGCATCGTCATGGTGCAGGGGCTGCGCGGCTTCGCCCGGGCCTATCTCGATTGCCTGCAACTGCGACAGCAGGTAGTTGGGTTGCAACAGGCGGTCGAGCAGCGCCAGCACCAGCGGATGCTCCACCAGCGGGTTACAGGCCAGGGTCTTTTCGATCAGGCTGTACAGGCGGCGGGTGGCCAGGCCCTCGAAACTGTTGCGGCCCTGGTGGTGCAGGCGCGGCAGTATGTCCGCGCGCAGAGCCTGCACCTGGCGGGCATCGAGCAGGCCGGGGATGATCAGGTAGCCCTGGTGGTCGAGATCACGCAGCAAGGCCTCGACCTGTTCGGCGGGAACCGCGGCCTGGCTGCCGGCATCGGATTTGTAGGTGGCGGCCAGTTCGGTGCGGCTGTACTCGAGGTAATCCTTCACTAGAATCGGCATCGGGCGTGCTCCAGGGCGATGGACGTGCTGTCCGCAGTATTCGCCTTATCCGGCGCGGCGCCAGTCACTTGGCGGGCCTGGCGTCGAGAATTGCACTTATGGCCGCGAGCCGGTCGATCGAAGATGAACGCCAGGAGGTAAGCGCGCGTGGCTGAAAGACCGAATGAGAAAAACGAGAAGGACGACGACCGGGTGCGCCTGGACAAATGGCTGTGGGCCGCGCGGTTCTACAAGACCCGGGCCCTGGCCAAGGCCGCCATCGAGGGGGGCAAGGTGCATTGCCGCGGCGAGCGCTGCAAGCCAGGCAAGGAGCCCAAGGTCGGTGACGAACTGCTGATCCGCAATGGCTTCGACGAGCGCAGCGTGGTGATCCAGGCCCTCTGCGGGGTGCGTCGTGGTGCCCCCGAGGCCCAGGCCCTGTATGCCGAAACCGCCGCCAGCATCGCCCGCCGCGAGCAGGCGGCGCAGCAACGCAAGGACGGCGCCCTGGGCATGACCACCGATGGCCGGCCGAGCAAGAAACAGCGGCGGCAGATCCACCAGTTCCATGGCAGCCAGGAGCACTAGGCTCCCCTCGCCCATTTATGGGAGAGGGGCTGGGGGAGAGGGGCCGTGTCCTTGCCCGCGAACCCGACCGCCCTATCGATAGAAAACCCCCGCGGGGGGCGATAGACAAGAGGCGCTTGGACCGCTTGGGGGTTTACGCCTAGAATCGCCGGCCCTGGTCACACTCGGCGAATCTGGCATGTCCGACTTCTCGCAACGCTTTCTTTTCGACGACACCGACGTGCGCGGTGAGTGGGTGGTGCTCAACGACAGCTATGCCCATGTGTTGGCCAAGCACGCCTACCCGGAACCCGTGGCGCAGTTGCTCGGCGAGTTCCTGGCCGCCGCGGCGCTGCTGGTCGGCACCCTCAAGTTCGATGGCCTGCTGGTGCTGCAGGCCCGTTCCGAGGGGGCCATCCCGCTGTTGATGGTCGAATGCTCCAGCGCCGGTGAACTGCGCGGCATCGCCCGCTATCATGGCGAGCAGATCCCGGCCGACGCCGGGCTGGCCGACCTGATGCCGAACGGCGCCCTGACCCTGACCGTCGATCCCAGGCAGGGGCAGCGCTACCAGGGCATAGTCGCCCTGGACGGGGCGAACCTGTCGGCCTGTTTCTCCAGTTATTTCGCCGCCTCCGAACAGCTGGCGACCCGTTTCTGGCTGAACGCCGACGGCCGTCGCGCCCGTGGGCTGCTGTTGCAGCAGTTGCCGGCCGACCGGATCGCGGATGACGAGGAGCGCGCCGCCAGCTGGCAGCACCTGACCGTGCTGGCCGACACCCTGACCGCGGAAGAGCAACTGGCCCTGGACAACGAAACCCTGCTGCACCGCCTCTACCATGAAGAACCGGTGCGCCTGTTCGAGCCGCGGCCCCTGCAATTTCGCTGCAGTTGCTCGCGGGAGCGCTCGGCCAATGCCCTGGTCAGCCTGGGCCATGAAGACGCCGACCAGTTGCTGCTGGAGCAGGACGGCAGGGTGGTGATCGACTGCCAGTTTTGCAACCAGCGCTACACCTTCGATGCCGCCGATGTGGCGCAGTTGTTCGCCGGCGGAGGCAGCGACAGCCCCTCGGATACGCGACACTGAAGGGCCGCGCAGGGCCTCGCAGGGGCCTCACAGGGGCCTAACAGGGGCTTCGGCGCGCTTGGGCTGATCAGAGGCTGCCCT
>DATDTH010000463.1:0-2390 GCA_035290985.1 Pseudomonas sp.
GTTTTCCGAGAGGTCCGCACCGGAAGAGGGCGCATTATAGGCCGCCCAGCCGCCCCGTCAACGCTTATTTGCGCCGGGGGTGGAATTAATCCAGGCAGCCTGGAAAACCTCGGTTTCAGGCGGGTAAATGCCGGCGACTATATATAGAGGGGAATAGCGGACACTGCCTCAGGTATCCAGATGGCCGGCGAGAAACTGCCGCAGCCGGCGCTGCATCAGACGCCCCTCATTACCCAGGCAGGCAATGGGCGAGCCCACCAGGCTGTCTTCGACCAGATCGGCCGCATCCCCGGCCAGGGCCAGGGGACAACCCAGGGATAAAGCCAGCTTGGCCAACTGCCGCGCCAGGTCATCGGCCGGCGGCTGGTTGGAAAACAGCACCAGAGCCTGGGGGCGTATTTTTTCGCAGACCAGGGTCAGCTCAACCAATGGTTGGCCCAGGCCCAGCACACCAACCAGGCCGTCCTCGCCACCCAACAGCAGCCCCGCCACCAGCAGCTCCAGTTCGCGGCAATGGCCGGGGATGGCCGCCAGCATCACTCGCTCGCCACCCTGGCCGCGAGCCAACTGCAGTCGCTGCAACACGCGAGCCCGTAGGAAGCTGTCGAGAAACAGCCATTCACTGGTGCGACCGAACTCGTCCTGGCGCAACAGCAACTCCTGCCAGAGCGGCATCAGGATGTCCTGAAACACCACGGGCAGCGGGTAGCTGGAAAACACCTGGCCATAGAGCCGTTCCAGCAAGCCTTCATCGAAGGTCGAAATGGCGCGCCGCAGCTGGGTCTGCCATTCGGCCCATTCGCGGGCGCTGGCCTCTTCGTAGACCGGTGTGGCCGGCGCCTTGCTCTGACTGCTCTTGGCCAGGATCTTGCCGACCTTGCTCACCGCCACACCGCGCTCCATCCAACCGAGGATGCTCTGCACCGAATCGATATCGGCCTGGGAATAGAGGCGATGACCACTGTCGGTGCGGGTCGGCTGGATCAAGCCGTAGCGTCGCTCCCAGGCACGCAAGGTTACCGGGTTGACGCCAGTCAGGCGCGAAACCTCGCGAATGGGAAACAGCTCTTCCTGCTTGAGCTCATTCGAAACGAAGAACGAAGCACCCTGGGATTCGGACATGGCAGGTCGACATCTGGAAAAGGATGAGCAAGTGTAACCCAGCTCGGCCGAGCATCCCTATACAACAGCTATACAAAATACCGTCCGCCCGTCACAACCACGGCAAGTCGATTGTGTTGGCGCCCAGTCATGGCGCCGCCAAAACATGTACGAAACAAGTACACTTGTACAATTTAAGAATAAGTTTTACCACAGCCTTTGATCGACAAAAAGCCCTTTAGGCTCAATGAAATAGCCATAAAACCAGTCAACATAGGCTTTCCCTTACGTGGCGCATGGTTGTACAAAACATTTCCCTGGTATAACTTTGCTGCTGGCTCAGTCGATAGCGCATCCTACCGGTCAGGTATTCCGATGCGGCGTCCCCAGCCTGATTTTTCACTGGCACAGCCGCGCGAGTCCTCCATGAACCTTGTTCCAGCCCCCATTCTGATCACCGGCGCCGGCCAACGGGTGGGCCTGCATTGCGCCGAGCGCCTGCTGGATGACGGACAGCCGCTGATCGTCACCTACAGGCGCGAGCGGGAAGGCCTGGCACGCCTGCGCCAGCGCGGCGCGCTGACCCTGTACGCCGACTTCTCCAGCGAGGCGGGAATACTGGCCTTTATCGCGGAACTGCGGACCCATGCCCAGAGCCTGCGCGCCATAGTGCACAACGCCTCGGACT
Source organism: Pseudomonas sp. (assembly GCA_035290985.1). GTDB lineage: Bacteria > Pseudomonadota > Gammaproteobacteria > Pseudomonadales > Pseudomonadaceae > Aquipseudomonas. The sequence goes on from DATDTH010000463.1 coordinate 1,790, forward strand.
GGTTGAGCGAAACACCAGGCGACGAAGCCCGGGCCTTCCAGCAACTGTTCAGCGTGCACATGCTCGCGCCCTACCTGATCAATGTGCACTGCGCCGACCTGCTGCAGGGCTCGCCGGTCGCCGATATCGTGCATATCAGCGACGACGTAACGCGCACCGGCAGTGCCAATCGCCCGGCCTACTGCGCCAGCAAGGCCGGGCTGGAGAGTCTCACCCTGTCGTTCGCCGCCAGGTTCGCCCCACGCATCAAGGTCAACGGTATTGCGCCAGCCCTGGTGCTGTTCAACGAACAGGACGATGCGGCGTACCGGACCAGGACCCTGGAAAAATCCGCACTGGGCATCGAGCCTGGCGCCGAGGTGATCTACCAAAGTCTGCGTTACCTGCTGGACAACCCCTACGTTACCGGCACCACCCTTACCGTCAACGGCGGCCGCCACCTCAAGTGAGGGGCGTCGCGAGGACCTGCGTTCATGAATTCACAGCTGCCTCACCACTACCGTGAGATCCTCCTCGGCCTTGGCGAGGACCCCGAACGGGAAGGTCTGCGGGACACGCCCAAGCGTGCAGCCAAGGCCATGCAGTACCTCTGCAACGGCTA
>DATDTH010000464.1:0-2610 GCA_035290985.1 Pseudomonas sp.
CCGGCGGCGCATTTGTCGTTCATGCAGAAGTCGAGGATTTCGCCCGTCGGGCTGACACGGATGGCCTTGGTGTCCTGCCCACCCATGTCCACCACGGTGCGGGTGTTCGGAAACATGTGAACGGCGCCCCGGCCGTGGCACGAGATCTCGGTGATCTGCGTGTCGCCGAACGTCACTTTGTAGCGTCCGTAGCCCGTGCCAACCACGTATTCGACGTCGGTCTCGCTCAGGTTGCCGTTCTTCAGGGCTTCGCCATAGGCGTTCTCGGCCGCGATGACCACATTGGCCCCGGTGTCGATCAGCGCCCGGGCCACGATTTCCCGGCGCTCATTGATGACCAGCGCCTTGGTCTGCGTCGAGCCTACATCCACTCCCGCTGCGTATGCCATGACACCTCCGCTAGTGAGCCGCTGCCAGCATGGTCTTGCGCGTGGCCAGCCCCTCAAAGAACGCGTCGATGCGGTTCTTGAGCTGCGCCTCCGAGACCACCCGTTTGTCCATCATGTCCGACTCAATGAACAGGCTGCCCACATCGCAGGCCTGCAGCACCGCCCGGCGGTTGTCGGCCTGCCCGGCCGAGGTCGTGCGGCACGACTTGATCGGGTGATAGACCACACCGTCCACCTTGTAGGGCTCGACCATCTGCAGGATGTGCCGATCCTGGTAGAACATGGCATCCATGGCCTCGCGCACGCTGATCAGCACGCCTTCGGCCAGGCTGTCGAGCGGGCGGCTCAGATCGTACTCAAACCCGAGATTGGTGCCGCCGGAGGCAAACCACAGGTAGGTCGAGGTGATGAAGGCGCCGCCGTGCTCCGAGAACATTTCGTTGAACCGGCGGAAAATGGGATAGCAGGGCACGCCCACAAAGATCAGGCGGTATTTCTCCTCCGCCACAGTCCCCAGCCCATGGGCCGCCTTGTACTCCATCTCTTCCACCAGGCGCTGGAAGTACTGCGCGCCTTCGGCCGTGCCCCGGAAGCCATTGGACATTCCCAGGAAGACCGTCCCATCGGTCAGGGCGTTGAACGGGGCCGGCGAATTGCGGTTCAGCTCGAGCACCCGCTTCCAGGCCCGAATCATGCCGTTGGCGTTGCCCAGAATGTCGCGCAGCTTGTCGATGTCGAATTTCTTCCCCGACACGCTCTCACACAGCGCGATGAGCTCCTTGAGCTGGGCGGCCACGTATTTCTTGTCATTCTCAAAATCAGGATGGCCGGGCCAGGTCTGGCCGCCCGCCTGGCGGGTGCCGGGCACGTCGAACGTGAAGATCGGGATGTGGTACATGCGCTCCCAGATCTCGGCCCATTTGATGTAGGTGTTGCAGGCATTCGTGTATACGGCCAGGTTCGGCCGCGGAATGCGCCCCATGGGGTGCTCCCCGCCCCGCAGCTGCATGGCATAGTCGGCCTTCACGTAGCCGCAGATGTCGGGCGAGTAGCCGTGATCCTCGGCCAGGTTCAAGTACTCGTGGGCCACGCGCCGCACCGCCGTTTGCAGCGAGTTGATCTCGGGAAAGACGGTGTGGAAATCGAAGACGCGCAGGATCTCGGCCATACTGCCCATGACGAACACGTAGGCCGATTGCTCGCCCCGGCCGGGCGCCTCCGTCAGGCGCTGAAACCACTGCCGGAAAAGGTCAGCGCCCTCCCGCGCCCCGCGCCCAACGATGCTGGCTGGTGCCTGTGGGTCGGTCATTGCGCCTCCTGCCTAGGCGAACATGATGTTTTCGACGAACGTCTCCAGCTGGATCTGCAAATGATCAAAGCTGGTCATGTTCTCTTCGAACTCGCTGACGAAATACGCGGTACCGGCCGCGTCCAGCGCCTTGACGTAGGCCACCTGCTCGTCCAGGCCGGGCTCGCACATCTTGGCGGCCGTGATGATGGCAGCGTTGGCCCGGGCGTTGTGCATGCGTTCCAGAAGCATGTGCTCTTTGGGCTTGCGCAGGTCGTGCTGCACCGGGCTGTAGGAGGACTTCTCCAGGTAGGCTTCGGCCAGGTTGAACAGCGGATCGCCCTCCAGCGCCACGTCGGCCTGGATCCAGCGCAGGCCGATCAGCAGATCATCGTCCACCACGTAGCAGAACTGGGCGATCGTGCGCAGCAGGTCGAGCGGAGGCTGCTCGCAGAAGCCTCCTTCAAACACCACCCGGATGCGGTCCTGCGGCCTGGCCGGGCGCGCCTCGATCTGCGGCACGGCGGCCTGGAGCAGGTCGTTATGCTCTTCGCGTGGGACCAGCGCCCCCACCGCCATCAGGACATAGGCCTCGTCCGCCGACAGCAGCCAGGGCGTCTCGCGTTTGATGGCGTACAGCCGGTGGAGCCAGCCGCGGTTGTCATTGAACACCTGCAGCGAGTGGCGCAGAGCCGCCTCGGTCACCGTCTGGCCGGCCACGGCTTCAATGTCGCGCTTCAGGCGGTCATACTCTCCGCGCAGGTACTCAGCCGAGGCGGCCGAATTGGCGTTCTGCGGGAGATAGAGGATCTGGCACGGGTAGCTGAAGTTGCGCCCCCACACAGCCGCCAGATTGCGCGCCGCGTCGCAGATGGGGTGCGAGACAAACATGTCGAGCGGCACCCGCTGGCTGAGCGAAAGTTCCAGGGATGT
>DATDTH010000465.1:0-6145 GCA_035290985.1 Pseudomonas sp.
CTCTAACAGCGGGGCAGTATATAGGGTTGTCGGGTGGCTCTTTGCCTGCGCTGATCGACGGACGCAAAAAAACCGGCGCCCGCTGCCGGTGCCGGTTTTCGAGAAGCGCGGTGCACGAGCTGCTCGATGCCGCTCTATTGGTGACTCACCCAGAACACCGCCGTAGCCACCGCAAGCAGGATCAGGGTGAAGATCGCGCAGGCATCGGCAAAGCTGTCGCGGTTGTCCGGTTCGGTATGATCGGTCATGGTTTCCCCCTGGAATTCATTGTTGTTGTGGGTGATTCGCCTTGCAGTTAAGACCAGATCAGTCGGGTGCTCAAGCGCGAGGTTATGCTACCGGCCCCTCTTATTACTCATAGTTCTTTCCATATGCTAATTCTTCACTTTTGCGCATAACTCCGAGCTGGTATCTTGCCCCACCTCCGCCAGGGGTGCGCGGCCGTGCGCGCTGATTTGCTGCAAGCAGCCTGAAACAGGACACTTCATGTACGTATACGACCAGTACGACCAACAGATCATCGAGGACCGCGTCAAGCAGTTCCGTGATCAGACCCGACGTTATCTGGCTGGCGAGCTGAGCGGCGAAGAATTCCGCCCGCTGCGCCTGCAGAATGGCCTGTACATCCAGCGCTATGCCCCGATGCTGCGCGTGGCCGTGCCCTATGGGCTGCTGTCCTCCACCCAGGTGCGCAAGCTGGCGCAGATCGCCCGCGACTACGACAAGGGTTACGCCCACATCAGCACCCGGCAGAACGTACAGTTCAACTGGCCCGAGCTGGAAGACGTGCCGGAGATTCTTGCCGAACTGGCCACCGTGCAGATGCACGCGATCCAGACCAGCGGCAACTGCATCCGCAACACCACCACAGACCAGTTCGCTGGCGTGGCCGCCGATGAGCTGATCGACCCGCGCCCCTGGTGCGAACTGATTCGCCAGTGGTCGACCTTCCACCCGGAATTCGCCTACCTGCCGCGCAAGTTCAAGATCGCCGTCAATGGCGCGGTCAGCGACCGGGCCGCCATCGAAGTGCACGACATCGGCCTCGAAGCGGTACGCAATGACGCCGGCGAACTGGGCTTTCGCGTCTCGGTCGGTGGCGGCCTGGGCCGCACCCCGGTGGTGGGCTCCTTTATCAACGAGTTCCTGCCCTGGCAGCACCTGCTCGGCTACCTCGACGCCATCCTGCGGGTCTACAACCGCTACGGCCGGCGCGACAACAAGTTCAAGGCGCGGATCAAGATCCTGGTCAAGGCCCTCGGCGCGGACGTCTTCGCCGAGCGCGTCGAAGCTGAATGGGCGCACCTGAAAGACGGCCCCAGCACCCTGACCGAGGCCGAAGTACAGCGCGTGGCCCAGCACTTCATCGACCCGGCCTACCGGGCTCTGGACGACCAGTCGAGCGCCCTCGCCGCCCTCGAGGCCGAGCACCCGGGTTTCGCCCGCTGGCGCGCACGCAATGTCGTGGCTCACAAGAAGACCGGCTATGCCGCCGTCTCCCTGTCGCTCAAGCCCACGGGCGTCGCGCCGGGGGATGTCACCGACAAGCAGCTGGATGCTATCGCCGAACTGGCCGACCGCTACAGCTTCGGCGAAGTGCGCAATTCCCACGAGCAGAACATCATCCTGGCCGACGTGGAACAGGCCCAACTGTTCACCCTCTGGGGCGAGCTGCGTGAACTGGGCTTCGCCACGCCGAATATCGGCCTGCTGACCGATATCATCTGCTGCCCGGGCGGCGATTTCTGCTCCCTGGCCAACGCCAAGTCGATACCGATCGCCGAAGCCATCCAGCGCCGCTTCGACGATCTGGACTACCTGTTCGACATCGGCGAAGTCGACCTGAACATCTCCGGCTGCATGAACGCCTGCGGTCACCACCACGTCGGCCATATCGGCATTCTCGGGGTGGACAAGAAAGGCGAGGAGTTCTACCAGGTCTCCCTCGGTGGCAGCGCCAACCGCGACGCCAGCCTGGGCAAGATCCTCGGCCCATCGTTCGCCCAGGACACCATGCCGGATGTAATCGAAAAGGTGATCAAGGTCTATGTCGAGCAGCGCACCGATGACGAACGCTTTATCGATACCTTCCGCCGTATCGGCATCGACCCCTTCAAGGAGCGTGTTTATGCAGCGAATCATTAAGAACGACCAACTGGTCGACGAAACCTGGCACCTGCTGCCCAAGGACGCCACCCTCGAAGGCCTGTCCAACTGCGACGACCTGATCGTGCCCCTGGCCCTGTGGCGCGACCATGGCCGTGCCCTGCAAGCCCGCGATGGCGGTCTCGGGGTTTGGCTGGAGAGCGACGAGCAAGTCGAGGAGATTGCCGACGACCTCGCCCATTTCCAGGTCATCGCCCTGAACTTCCCGGCCTTCACCGACGGCCGCCACTACTCCAGCGCCCGCCTGCTGCGCGAGCGCTACGCCTATACCGGCGAAGTGCGCGCCATCGGCGATGTGTTGCGCGACCAGCTGTTCTTCATGCGCCGCTGTGGTTTCGATGCCTTCGCGGTGCGTCCGGACCGCGACCCCGAGGATGCGCTGCTCGGCCTGCAGGATTTCTCCGAGGTCTACCAGACCGCCGCCGACCAGCCGCTGCCGCTGTTCCGTCGTCGCCAGGCCTGAGCCTCGCGGCAAGCGGCCTGAATTGAAAAAGCCCCGCCTTGGCGGGGCTTTTTTGTAGCCGTGATGGGCCGGCGGGTCGCTACGCTTTTGTAGGGTGCGCCGCGCGCACCGGGAGCGCGGTATGGCGGCGCTGCTTCGGCGGTGCGCTGAGCGTAGCGACGCCCGGCACACCCTACGGGACCGCGTTCCACCTCAACCCAGGTTGACCAACACGCGGCCCACCAGGCGCCCGGCGAGTATCTGCTCGATCGCCTCGGACAGTTGCTCCAGGGTGATTTCCCGGACCTGGGCGCTCAGGTCGAGCTTCCACTGCAGCGACAGCCGATCCCACATCGACGCCTTGACCACCATGGGCAGCTCCACCGAGTCGACGCCCAGCAGATTGACACCCCGCAGGATGAACGGCAGCACGCTGCCCTGGAAAGCGGTGCCCGCCGTCAGGCCACAGCAGGCTGCACTGGCGCCGTACTGCAGCGACTTGACCACATTGAACAGGATCTCGCCCCCGACCGTATCCACCGCGCCGGCCCATTGTTCCTTGAGCAGTGGCCGCTCGCTGCCCGCCTGCAAGGCCGCCCGCTCCAGCACCCGGCTGGCCCCTATCCCCTCGAGGAACGCCGCCTGATCGGCCTTGCCGGTGACCGCGACCACCTCATGCCCCTGGCTCGCCAGCAGGGCCACGGCGATGCTGCCGACCCCACCCGTGGCCCCGGTGACCAGCACCGGCCCGGCCCCGACCGTGAGCCCGGCCTGCTCCAGCTTGTCGACGCAGAGCGCGGCGGTCAGGCCGGCCGTGCCGAGCATCATCGACTCGCGCAGCGACAGCCCCTGGGGACGCTTGATCACCCAGGCCGACGGCACGCGGATGTATTGGCCGAAACCACCGGCCGTGTTCATCCCCAGGTCGTAGCCGGTGATTATCACTTCATCGCCCGGCGCGAACTCGCCCACGCTGGATTCGGCCACCACCCCCGCCGCGTCTATGCCCGGCGTATGGGGATAGGCCTTGGTCACCCCGCGGTTGCCGCTGGCGGACAGGGCATCTTTGTAGTTGAGCGAGGAATACTGCACCCGGATCAGCACTTCGCCAGCGGGCAATTCGCTCAGCGCGCGCTCGACCACCCGCCGCTGGAAGCCACCTGCGGCGTCCTCGCTGACCAGCAAAGCCTTGAATGTGTTCATGGATTACTCCCGACTACCAGAATCGTTGTTGGTTGAGCCGACTCCACCAGCTGAGGATCAGCCGGTCCAGGGTGACGCTGGCGGCCAGGCCCATGCGCTCGGGCAGGCTCTTCTTCTCGGCATAGTGCAATTGATAGAGCTCGACCTGCTTGGCGCGGCCGGCCAGGTATTCGTCGCTGGTCATCAGCTCATCGACCAATTGCTTGCCCTGGGCGGCAAGCCCCAGCCAGACCTCGCCGGTGGCGATCGCGTCGATATCCAGTTGCGGCCGGTAACGGCTGACGAACCCCTTGAACAGGTCGTGGGTGATTTCCAGGTCCTCCTGGAACTTCTCCCGGCCCTTGTCGGTGTTCTCGCCGAACACCGTCAGGGTGCGCTTGTATTCGCCGGCGGTCAGCACCTCGAAATCGATTTCGTGCTTTTTCAGCAGACGGTGCACATTGGGCAGCTGCGCAACGACGCCTATGGAGCCGAGAATGGCGAACGGCGCCGAGATGATCTTCTCGCCGATGCAGGCCATCATGTAACCGCCACTGGCCGCCACCTTGTCCACGCAGATTGTCAGCGGAATGCCCGCCTGACGTATCCGCGCCAGTTGCGAAGAGGCCAGCCCGTAGCTATGCACCATGCCGCCGCCGCTTTCCAGGCGCAGCACCACTTCATCCTGGGGCGTGGCCAGGCTCAGCAGCGCGGTAATTTCATGGCGCAGGCTGTCGGTGGCGGACGCCTTGATATCGCCATCGAAGTCCAGCACATAGAGCCGCGGCTTGGCATCGGCGCCCTGTTTCTTCGCCAGCTTTTCGGCCTTGGCCTCAGCCTTGCGCTGTGCCTTGAGCCGGTCCTTGTCCAGCACCGCCTGCTCCAGGCGCTGCTGCAGGCTCTTGTAGAACTCATTCAAATGGATGACCTGCAACTGCCCGCTGGTTTTGCCGCGGCCCTTGCCCCGCAGCACGGCGATGACCAGCAGCACCACCACTATGGCCACCACCAGGGTGACCGTCTTGGCGAGAAAACCCGCGTACTCGGCTAAAAACTCCACGCATTCCACCTCTAAGTTGTGCTCGCCTCCGCCCAACCTCGAGCGGCATTCAGGTAACCTCCAGCATACCGACGCACGGGTCAGTCGGCCAGCAAGCCGCAAGGCTGGCATGGCGTCGAACCGTGGTCATCGATCCGCACCTGCAATTCAAACAAGCGTATGTTTTTTCGTTGACAGCCGCTTTTTATCCTCATACCCTCGCGAAACTTCAACGTAGCGGAATCACGCAGACGTGGGCAGCATTTACCTGATTCGACATGGCCAGGCCTCCTTCGGCGCAGACGACTACGACGTACTATCGCCGCTGGGCATCCGTCAGGGCGAGATGCTCGGCGACCACCTGGCCGAGCTGGGCATTCAGTTCGATCGCTGCCTGAGCGGCGACCTGCGCCGTCAGCAGCACACTGGCCAAGCCGCCCTGGCCCGCTTGCGCGCAGCCGGCCTGGCCACGCCGGATATCGAGATCGACAGCGCCTTTAATGAATTCACCGCCGACGACGTGATCCGCGCCCACCTGCCGGATTTGCTCGCCAGCGAACCCGACGCCCTGCACATTCTGCGCAACGCCGCGAACCACCGTGCCGAGTTCCAGCGGCTGTTCGCCCTGGTCATCAGCCGCTGGGTCTCAGGCGAGCATGAAAAAGACGGCCTGCAGAGCTGGCAAGACTTTCTCGAGCAGGTCCAGTCGGGCCTGCAGCGGGTACTGGACCAGGCCGGCAGCAAGGACCGCATCGGCATTTTCACCTCGGGCGGCACCATCACCGCCCTGCTGCAATTGATCATCGGCCTGCCGGCCATCAAGGCTTTCGAGCTGAACTGGCAGATCGTCAACACCTCCCTCAGTTGCCTGAAGTTCCGTGGCAATGAGGTAGCCCTGGCTTCCTTCAACAGTCATGTGCACCTGCAACTGTTGAAGGCGCCGGAACTCATCACCTTTCGCTGAGTTGCGGCCCACCGCGACCCGCAAGGTCGCCAGAAAAAACCTGAAACCAAGGATAAAAAACCATGACCACAGTTGCTGACATCGTCAAAAGCATGCAAGCCAAATTCAACGCCGGTGCCGCTGCTGGCCTGGACCTGGTCTTCCAATTCAATATCGAAGACGGCGACAACCACTACGTGGTCGTCAAAGACGGCACCTGCGACGTGCAGAAAGGCGACTCCGCCAACGCCAACGTCACCCTGATCATGACCACCGAAACCCTGGTCGGCATCATGACCGGCGAAACCGACGGCATGCAGGCCTTCATGGGCGGCAAGCTGCGCGCCGAAGGCGACATGATGCTGGCCATGAA
>DATDTH010000466.1:0-9824 GCA_035290985.1 Pseudomonas sp.
TTCGACGATCCCGACCTGAACTTCGACGGTTACAGCCTGATCGACGCCTCCGTCGGCTACAGCCTGCCGGTGGGCGCCGTCAACCTGGGCATCGAGAACCTGCTCAACCGCGACTACATCACCTATTACGCCCAGGCGGCCGACAAACGCGACGATCGCTACTTCGCGGGCCGTGGCCGCACCTTCACCCTGGGTTATCAGGTCGATTTTTAAGGTTCTCTACCCTGGTGAGACCGGAACTGCGTAAAAATTCGCGGGTTGCACCCGCCCTACGAGCTGACTCCTTACTCGTCATACCCGCGCAGGCCGATATCCAGGAAACGGCCCCGCTCGCGGGCATGGCCCGCTCCTACAACGGCCAGGTGCGCCCACGCCATGCCAATGACGCGTCCTCCACAATCCGCTGGATTCGAGATTTTTTGCGCCTGCGCGACAGGCACCTGCAGCGATGCGACAGGCCGGCCGCTGCCAGCGATTTGCCTGCACTTGCGTACTTGGCGCTCGCTCAAACGCTATGCTAGCTTGGCGCCTCGCCAGGAAGGCCCGTAGACAGCCGGAGCGCATTCGAACAAGAAGAGGACCCCCCATGGCCGAGGCCACGCCCGCGCTGGAAATACGCAACCTGCACAAGCGCTATGGCGCCCTCGAAGTGCTCAAGGGCATTTCCCTCACCGCCCACGACGGGGCCGTGATCTCCATCCTCGGCTCCTCCGGCTCCGGCAAGTCCACCTTTCTGCGCTGCATCAACCTGCTGGAAAACCCGCACCAGGGGCAGATCCTGGTCGCCGGCGAAGAGCTCAAGCTCAAGCCCAGCAAAAATGGCGAGCTGGTCGCCGCCGACAACCGGCAGATCAACCGCCTGCGCAGCGAGATCGGCTTCGTCTTCCAGAATTTCAATCTCTGGCCGCACATGAGCGTGCTCGACAACATCATCGAGGCGCCGCGCCGCGTGCTCGGCCAGAGCAAGGCCGAAGCCACCGAGGTGGCCGAAGCCCTGCTGGACAAGGTCGGCATCGCCGACAAACGCCACGTCTACCCGGCCCAGCTGTCCGGTGGCCAGCAGCAGCGCGCGGCCATCGCCCGCACCCTGGCCATGCAGCCCAAGGTCATCCTGTTCGACGAGCCCACCTCGGCCCTCGACCCGGAGATGGTACAAGAAGTGCTTAATGTGATCCGCGCGCTGGCCGAGGAAGGTCGCACTATGCTGCTGGTCACCCATGAAATGAACTTTGCCCGTCAGGTGTCCAGCGAAGTGGTTTTCCTGCACCAGGGCCTGGTGGAAGAGCAAGGGTCGCCCGAACAGGTATTCGTCAGCCCGAACTCGGCGCGCTGTAAACAATTCATGTCCAGCAATCGCTAACACGGAGCACCGCCCAATGAAAAACTACAAGAAGATCCTGCTGGCCGCCGCCTTCATGGCGCTGGGCAGCGGCGCCATCGCCGCCGACAAACTGAAGATCGGCACCGAAGGCGCCTACCCGCCCTTCAACCTGATCGACGCCAGCGGCCAGGTCGGCGGCTTCGACGTGGAAATCGCCCAGGCCCTGTGCGCCAAGATGAAGGCCGAGTGCGAAGTGGTCACCTCTGACTGGGACGGCATCATTCCAGCCCTGAACGCCAAGAAATTCGACTTCCTCGCCGCCTCCATGTCGATCACCGAGGAACGCAAGGCCGCGGTGGACTTCACCGACGCCTACTACACCAACAAGTTGCAGTTCATCGCCCCCAAGGCGAGCGAGCTCAAGACCGATAAGGCCAGCCTCCAGGGCAAGGTCATAGGTGCCCAGCGCGCCACCATCGCCGGCACCTGGCTGGAAGACAACCTGGCCGACGTGGTCGATATCAAGCTCTACGACACCCAGGAAAACGCCTACCTGGACCTGGCCTCGGGCCGCGTCGACGGCGTGCTGGCCGACAAGTTCGTCAACTGGGAATGGCTGAAGAGCGAGACCGGCAAGGGCTTCGAATTCAAGGGCGAGCCGGTGTTCGACAACGACAAGATCGGCATCGCCGTGCGCAAGGGCGACCCGCTGCGCGAAAAGCTGAACAGCGCCCTGGCTGAAATCCTCGCCGACGGCACCTACAAGAAGATCAACGACAAGTACTTCCCGTTCAGCATCTACTGACCTGCCTGACGGCCGCCGCCCGACCGGGCGGCGCCGTCCCTAAGTAGCCCCCCAGATGACCCTCGATCTCCATGGATTCGGCCCGGCACTCGCCGCAGGCACCCTGATGACCATCCAGCTGGCGCTTTGCGCGCTCAGCCTGGGCCTGGTCCTGGGCTTGCTCGGCGCGCTGGCCAAGACGTCTCCGCACAAGCCATTGCAATGGCTGGGCGGCACCTATTCGACCCTGGTGCGCGGTATTCCCGAGCTGCTCTGGGTCCTGCTGATCTATTTCGGCACCGTCAACCTGATGCGCAACCTCGGCGAATGGCTCGGCCTTCCGGGCCTGGAGCTGAACGCCTTCGCCGCCGGCACCATCGCCCTGGGCCTGTGCTTCGGCGCCTACGCCACCGAGGTGTTCCGCGGCGCCATCCTGGCCATTCCCCGCGGCCATCGCGAAGCGGGCCAGGCCCTGGGCCTGTCCAAGGCGCGGATCTTCTGGCGGCTGATCCTGCCGCAGATGTGGCGTATCGCCCTGCCCGGCCTGGGCAACCTGTTCATGATCCTGATGAAGGACACCGCGCTGGTCTCGGTGATCGGCCTGGAAGAGCTGATGCGCCGCTCGCAGATCGCCGTGACCTCGAGCAAGGAGGCCTTCACCTTCTACCTGGTGGCCGCCTTCATCTACCTGGGCCTGACCGTCTTCGCCATGATCGGCATGCACTTGCTCGAGAAACGCGCCAGCCGCGGCTTTATCCGGAGCGCCTCATGAACTGGGACGTCATCTTCAAGTACCTGCCCAAGCTGCTCGAGGGCGCCCTCCTGACCCTGGAACTGGTCAGCATCGCGGTGATAGTCGGGCTGATTCTTGCCCTGCCCATGGGCATCGCCCGCGCCTCGCGCCACTGGTATGTGCGTTCGCTGCCCTACGGCTACATCTTCTTCTTCCGCGGCACGCCACTGCTGGTGCAGCTGTTCCTGCTCTATTACGGGCTGTCCCAGTTCGAATCGGTGCGCACCAGCGCCCTCTGGGCCGGCACCACCCTGGCCCACACCTTCGTCCTGGGCGACTGGAGCTGGGATTTCAGCCTGCGCATCAAGGGCCTGCGCGACCCCTTCGTCTGCGCCGTGGTCACCATGACCCTGCACACCGCGGCCTATATCGCCGAGATCATCCGGGGCGCAATCCAGGCCGTGCCGCCGGGCGAAATCGAAGCGGCGCGGGCCCTGGGCATGTCGCGCGCCCAGGCGATGTTTTACATCATCCTGCCGCGCGCCGCGCGCATCGGCCTGCCGGCCTACAGCAACGAAGTGATACTGATGCTCAAGGCCAGCGCCCTGGCCAGCACCGTCACCCTGCTGGAACTGACCGGCATGGCGCGCACCGTGGTCGCCCGCACCTATATGCCGGTGGAGATCTTCTTCGCCGCCGGGATGTTCTACCTGCTGATCGCCTTTATGCTGGTGCAGGGCTTCAAGCTGCTGGAACGCTGGCTGCGGGTCGACGCCTGCCAGGGCCGCTGATGGGGAGGCCTCCAGTATGGAGGCCGGCCTGACGCTTTACGTAGGGCGGGTGAAACCCGCGACTTTGATTTGGACGCCCCCATCCCCCTCCATGGCCCCCACCTGCTCGAACGCTTCCAGGCCCTGGACCGCTTTCTGCTGACCCACCAGGGCCTCTGGCGACCGCGCCCCTTCACCTGCCTGGCACTGCCCTGGGAAAGCCAGCACCCGGAACTGGCCGCCTGGCTGCGCCAGCGCACCCTGGACGAAGCGGAAGCGGCGCACAACCACCCCGAACGGCTCGCCGCGCCCGCGCCCTTTACCGAACTGGCCGTTCTTGCCACGCAACTGAGCCATGTAGGGGAGCTGCCGCAGCAGCCCGCGGGCGACTTGCCGGCGCGCTTTTCCAGCGGAGTGCCGGGGCGCAAATGGCAGCAGATCCAGGCCTTCGCCGGCTGCCTGCAGTTCCAGGACAAGCCCCACCACTGGCTCGACTGGTGTGCCGGCAAAGGTCACCTGGGGCGCCGGCTGGCCCAGGACGGCAGCGCCCTGACCTGCCTGGAATACGACGCGGCACTGGTCGAGGCTGGCCAACAGCTCAGCCAGCGCCTGCACCTGCCGGCCCGGCATATCCGCCAGGACGTACTGGCCGCCGATGCCGGCCTGCAGGTGCAGGCCGAGCACAGCCCGGTGGCCCTGCACGCCTGCGGTGAGCTGCATGTGCGCCTGCTGCGCCTGGCCAGCGCCGCGGGCTGCCGACAACTGGCCGTGGCGCCCTGCTGCTACAACCGTATCGATACCGCCGAGTACCAACCGCTCTCGGCCGCGGCCCAAGCTTCGGCCTTGCGCTTGTCGCTGATCGACCTGGGCCTGCCGCTAAGCGAAACCGTGACCGCCGGCGCTCGGGTGCGCCGCCAGCGCGACAGCTCCATGGCCCGGCGCCTGGGCTTCGACCTGCTGCAGCGGGCCCTGCGCGGCAGCGACCAATACCTGCCCACGCCTTCATTACCCATGGCCTGGCTGGAGAAAAGCTTCGCCGACTACTGCCGCGACCTGGCCGTGCTGAGCAATCTGCCGGCACCCGGCGCCCAGGACTGGACCGCACTGGAAGCCGCCGGCTGGCAACGCCTGGCCGCGGTGCGCAACCTGGAACTGCTGCGCGGCCTGTTCCGCCGGCCGCTGGAACTCTGGCTGCTGCTGGACCGCGCCCTGTACCTGGAAGCCCAGGGCTACCGGGTACGCCTGGGCCGCTTCTGCCCCGAACAACTCAGCCCACGCAACCTGTTGCTGCTCGCCGAACGCGACTAGCCCGCTGCGGAATCGCCGAGGCGCTTTTCGTAGGGTGGGTGGGGCCGCCTAGGTTAGCCGTGCAGAAAACCGGCTCGGCAAACCACGCCGCACCCACCGCGCGGCGTAACCCACGCGGACGGGGCTTCACTGACGCCTGAGCCCGCCAATACCCCCCTTCGCCGAATTCGCAACCCCAGCCTGTGGATAACTCTGTTGATAGTTTTCAAAACCCTGAGACATAAGGACGCAGGGCAGCCCACCTCGATAGTGGCGACAGGCCAATATCAAAAAATAAAGGCAGCAAAAACAGCCAGTTGAAAATATCCGCGAAACAACGCACAGAATTCGTGCAGCCCCAACCGGGCGCTTCGCAATTGTGCATAAGCTTTTTGAGCTTAATGCTCTAAACACATTAAAAACCCGTTTTCGCGGTTTACAGCCGACGGAATATGGATATAATTGCCGCCCACAAATGCCGGTATAGCTCAGTTGGTAGAGCAACTGACTTGTAATCAGTAGGTCCCGGGTTCGACTCCTGGTGCCGGCACCATTTGAAGCTCCAGGGAAGTCCACTGACTTCCCTGGAAGCCCCGAAAAACCTGCCTTCTGGCAGGTTTTTTCGTTTTGGGCGCGGCACAGCCTCCGCTCTCCGACGCCGCTCGGCCCGAACAGACCTATACCCCGACTGGCCATATTGCGCGGGTCTTGCGGCTTTGTAGGAGTGTCGGGGGCGCCTAGCCCATGACCTCGACATGAGGCCATGCAAGGGCTGCCCGGGCAGGACCCGCCCGAAAAAGCGTACGCGGCGCAATGGCGCTCTGGTCGACACCGTCTTGATTCTCACCGTGCAAGGCCCACATCTCGCAAAATGTAGGCTGGCGTAGAGCCGTTTTATTGGCGAAACCCAGCGTGGGCCATGCTGAGTTTCGCCGAACGGCAGCTCTTCCCAGCCTACCAGAGCAGGCGCATTCGCTTTTCGTAGGGCGGGTGAAACCCGCGAGCTTTTCGCACAACCCTGTCTCTTGAGCTGCAAGACGGTATCTACAGGCACTGCCCGCTGCTAACGCCTTCTCTAGCAAAACTCATTCATGCATAACCCAGAAATCTGTGGCCATGGCTTCCGCTTGGCTAGCTGTAGCGCACTGATCGAGTCGGAGTTGTGGGCAGATACGGCGATCGATCGGTAGATGAGCCTCAAGGCCGAGTTCCTGGAGGAACGGTGGTTGATCATGGACTGGTGGAGCCGCTACCTCGAAGCGAATCGGCACGAGCACATCAGCCCCCGTGAATTTGCGAAACAGGCCGGCCCCAGTGTCGCTTGGCCAAAGCCCGGCCATAACCCACTCGAGTAGGCCTCATATCTAGAGACCTGGTAAGCCGCTCGTCTACACCAATGGTACGCTGCTGTACCACAGGGAGAAGATGCAATGACCAGGATCGTGCTTCGGGTAAAAAAGCTGCATATGGAGCTGTCCAAAGCCTGTATGGAAAGCAACCTGGCGAGGGTGCGTGAACTGCTTGAGCCAGACGTGAACCTTGCCGAATTGTGGACCGTCGAGGACTACCCCTTGACTATGGCCATTTGGAACAACCAGATTGAAATAGTGAAATTATTGTTAGACCGGGGCATGCCGGCCTATATGAATACCCGTGACGCCTTGGAGCAATATGGCGCCGTGGAGGATTTGTGGCTAACCGGACTTTGGCGACCGGAGTCACATGAGGCCATCATGTATTTGCTCGACAGAGGATGCCCAGCGTTCTCCAAAGAGTTCTCCTTTATGCCTGTCACGCAATTGGTGATGCTTGAAGAAAGCGATATCGACAATCGGGCAGATGAATTTTTTGAGCGACTTATGGGTTTAGGCATCGATGTCGACATACCCATAGACACCTCCAATACCTTGCTTCATTTTATCGCAAAACAGCATAACAAATACGTACCAATGCTAATTAAGCTATCAAAAAATATAGATGCAGGCGATCCGGCAATTATAATTTCTACGCCTCTACGCAGCGCAGTACAAAAAGTCTCAGAGGTGGCGGTTAACGCCCTGCTAAAAGCCGGAGCCAACCCCAACCTGGTCTTTAAATATGCGACGGAAAGCATGCTGGATCTTGCCTACAGAACCAAGACAGAAAGAGAATACCTTAACGCCAAAGGCCAAGTGGACCGCATCATCGCGGCGCTGCTGGAGCACGGGGCTTTAACCTATAACCAGATTATTGAGCGCGACCTATCAAGTTCAGGACGTGGAGCCAGTAAATGAATTGCGATATTGAACTGTCTTTTTTGCCGAGCAACGGACCATGGCATGCGGCGCTATCCGCAGCCCATGAATATCGAAGGCTGCCCGAGGCATTTTGGCAACTGCTCGAATCCACGAGCGAAGAGTGGCAAGATTTTCTTGAGCTCAGCTGGAACAAGCAATATCCGGAATTTATAGAGCTCTCTGAAAAAGACGAAAAGCTGCATCTCGAGTTGAGTGGTGGGAGTGAAAGCTTTGCCGTGACCAAGGCCCTTATGTTGCTCTTGCAGGGCGCGGGCTGTACGGCCATTGAGGCGCTTATCTATACGGACGAAAGTGACCGCATCGAGGACGCCGATGGAGTGTTCCATCGACTCGGACTTAAATATTATTTCGATGAAGACGGCGACTTTACCTTGGCCGACTACCCCGAAATAGCTTACGAGTATTATGACTAGCCATTGGAGTTCGCCCTCGATAAGAAATCGGAGCGATTCAGCAGTGGCGTAACTGACTTGTACAGTGTGGCGCCTCGAAAATTAACTCCTAAAAACTTAAGGACCATGGGCAGGTGGAGCCGCTACCTCGAAGCGAATCGGCACGAGCACATCAGCCCCCGTGAATTTGCGAAACAGGCCGGCCCCAGTGTCGCGTGGCCAAGGCCCGGCCATAACCCACTCGAGTGAGCGTATCGCCGCGAAGGCGCGATGAGCCGTTCGTCCAGGCCAATGGCACACCCGCAGAAAATGCTTGATCTTGATCGCAACGCCAATCTTCGTGGAGGGATGCAATGAAAACCAATCTCTTCAACCGCCTTGTCGAAAGCATGACCCAGATGGATGAGATTGAGCGTGCCGAGCGCCAGCCGTCGCGTGAATTCCACGTGGATGCCCTCCAGGTCAAACAGATCCGGATGGCCACCGGTCTTTCCCAAGCACGCTTCGCCAAGACCATCGACGTAGCGGTGGGCACGCTTCGCAATTGGGAGCAAGGCCGCCGTGAACCCGTGGGGCCAGCACGGGCACTGCTACGGGCGATTCATAACGATCCCGAGCACGTGTTAGCCGCGCTCCAGCGATCCGCGAGCCGGAATAAAGAGGCTCTGTAGCCCTAAATCCCTACGTTCCTTTTCAGTCCTTCGAAGGGGTTGCACGAGCCATCCTGCGCGCTTCCAGGACGGCCTGTACTTTTGCCATTGCCTCGTCATGGGGTAGACGTGGCTTGGTGTTGTTGATTGCTTCTAGCACCTTGGCGCGAAACCAGCGGTCATAGCTGGCCGCATGCTCTTCGGTCTCGAACTCTGAAACGATAGGGGAAAGCGGGTTGCTCACGGCGAGCCTCCGGTTACTCCGGTAAATTCCTGGCCAGCTTACCCCCACCCGGCGCCATCGGTTGAACGCCTGGTCTGAAATTCATTGGAGCCGTTCTGCTTGAGCGCCAGCAACTCGGTCATGGCTTGTTCGCCCGACATAAGCCCTATCAGCCGGCCAGCCGGCGGTGTTCGGGGGCAATTTTGACTTGGTCCCTACTTGGTCCCGGCCGGGGTCCGATGCAGGCCCTAGTCCCTCGACCGGGCGCAGCATGACCACCTTGGACTGGTGGCCTTGCCGGTCGTCGATCAGTTCGCTCCGCCGCCCCCCATGGCCCGCAGTTATTAAGCAGACAGCTCTCGCAACGCAGCAGTAGCCAGAAATCCCGAGCGCGAAGCGTAGCGGTGATCCCGCTGCACCCGCTCGTCAATGCGTTGCAGTAGGTTTTCCGGCAAGGAGGCGTTGAATCTCACAGATTTACCCAGGTAGGGCGTAACGTCGAAGTCAATCACGGCCCACACCCCAGCGGCGTAGTCCGGATTAGCCATATGAACGTCGACTTCCTGCGCCTGGGGCAACGCTTCACCATCGGCAACTAGACCTTCAAAATGAAGCGCCAAGGCCTCTTGTACGTTCTCCAGCGCTTGCGACACGGTGGCGCCGGCCGAAAAGCAGCCCGGCACGTCAGGCACTGCCACGCCGTACTCCGAATCAGCGTCTTTGTGCAGTACGACTGGAAATTTCATCGGTTCTTTCTCCGAAATCTGAACCGCTCGCTTAACGGTTCGGTGTTCCCCGCCGTCCTCACTTGAGGCCGGCGCTCTTCAATATGTTGTGCAGCGTTCCCCTAGGTATTTCAGACTTTGGGTGAGGCACTGTCACTCGTCCTGGCTTGCTTGGATGCTTGAACTGGTGATGACTACCTTTCACGGCAACCTCGTACCATCCATCCGCCTCAATAAGCTCGATTACCTCTCGGCTTCGCATGACGTCATCCCTTGACCCAAGCCCAGTGTGTAGGCTACACAACGGCGGTATGCCGACGCAAGCATTTCATACACACCATACACAACAATATAAACACTCGATCACGCAGCAGCGAGCGGAGGGCCGACCCTCACCCGTCCCAGGGCTACGGTTTAATCCAAGACTTGGCCCCTTAGGCCGTCACTCAATTTGCATCGCGCTTTCTGCGCTTGAGCTCGATAAGGGCGCGCATCTCGGCCATTACTTGATCATGGGGAATGCTAGGCCGCGGATCGTCGAGCGAAGCCTGCACCCTGGCGCGAAACCAGCGGTCATAGCTGGCCGCCTGCTCTTCGGTCTCGAACTCTGAAGCGATAGGGGAAAGCGGGTTGCTCACGGCG
>DATDTH010000467.1:0-9203 GCA_035290985.1 Pseudomonas sp.
CGTACTGCCGCTCTCGCCGACGACCGGTGCCGCCACTGGAGCGTTCTCTACCGGGGCCGCGAGGGCCGGCGCGGCACCCTCGGGTTGGGCCGCCACTTCGGCAGAAGGTTCGACCAGCGGCAGGTCGCCCGCTGCCTGGCCTTCGGCGACGGCCTGGTCCTCGGGTTCTTCCAATGGATGAATCTGGGTGGTGCCGTCGGCGCTTTCGACCTCGATATGCTCCATACCGATACTCGCCTGATCGCCCGCACGGTTCGCCGACTGCTCCTGCCACCAGTAAAAACCCGCACCGCCCAGCAGCACCAGCAACAGGAAGCTGACGATGCGCAGTACGCCCTGGGACAAGCGCACCGGCTCTTCGATGTGGCCCAGGCTGTGTACGCTGCTGCCTGCCGCATCGGTACCGGTGTACTGATCGAACTCCAGGACCAGGCGATTCTGGTCCATGCCGAGCAACTTGGCATAGGCGCGAATGTAGCCCCGGGCGAAGGTATGCCCGGGCAATTTGTCGAAGTCACCGGTTTCCAGCTGCTCCAGGCGTTTGCTGGTCAGATTGAGCTGGGCGGCCACGTCGGCCACCGACCAGTGCTTGGCTTCACGCGCGGTGCGCAGCGTCTCACCGGGATTGGTGCGAGTCGTGGCTAGAGCTTCGGAATGCGCGGCTTTCATCATTGCTCCGACAGGTATTGCTGATATTCCGGCGTGCCGGGATAGAGACGTTTGAGTTGCAGACCGAGACTCGCAGCCTTGTCACGCTCCTCGTAGACCCGGGCCAGTCGGGCCCCGAGCAACAGGCTGCGGGCGTTTTGCGCGGCCAACTGGCTGTAGCTGTCGTAGTAGCCGCGGGCCGGGACATAGTCCTTGCTGTCGTAGGACAGCAGTGCCAACTCCAGCAGCGCGTTTGGACGCCGACTGTTCAGGCGCAGGGAACGCTCGAAGTGCTTCCTGGCCTGCTCGGGTTGATCGAGCTTGAGCGCGGTCAATCCCATATTTTCGAAGACCCGTGAACGGTCTGGGTAGAGGGTATCGGCCGCCGCCGCCTGATAGCGCTCGTAAGCTTCCTTGTAGCGCTGCTGCTCGAACAGGAAACCGCCGTAGTTGTTCAGCAACCGGGCATCCTGGCCACGCTGGGACAGGGCCTTGCGGTAGTGGGTCTCGGCCAGCTCCGGTTCCATCTCGGTCTGGAACACCAGGGCCAGGGCCACATGGGCATCGGCATTGGAGGAATCCAGCTCCAGGGCCTTGCGCAAGGGCGTCTTGGCCCGCTCGGTATCGCCCTGCTGCAGGTAGCCCACCCCCAGCTGCACATAGGCATCCCGTGCCTCGTCGCGGCCCTTGTCGCTCTTCATCGGATCGACATCACCGGATGACACGCACCCTGCCAGCAAGCTGAACAGGGACAAAAGCAGCGCGATGCGCAAGGTCATGGAAAGCCTTCCTTCAGGTTCGAGTGGTGGCTGCGCCAGGCCCATCGGCCTCGGCATTCAGTTCACGCACGGCGATATAACGCTCGCTGCGGCGCGTTCGGTCCAGCACCTGGCCGACCAATTGACCGCAGGCCGCATCGATATCCTCGCCACGGGTGGTGCGCACAGTGACGTTGAAACCGGCCTGATGCAACTGATCCTGAAAACGGCGGATGGCATTATTGCTCGGCCGCTCGTAACCGGAGTGGGGAAAAGGGTTGAACGGGATCAGGTTGATCTTGCAGGGAATGTGCTTGAGCAGGGCGATCATCTGCTCGGCGTGCTCGGCCTGGTCGTTCACATCCTTGAGCAGGGTGTACTCGATGGTCAGTACGCGCTTTTCGCCCAGGGTCGAGATGTAGCGCTGGCAGGACTCCAGCAGCATGGCCAGGGGGTACTTCTTGTTGATCGGCACCAACTGGTTGCGCAGCTCGTCGTTCGGCGCGTGCAACGACAGCGCCAGGGAGACGTCGATGTGCTTGGCCAGCTCGTCGATCATCGGCACCACACCGGAGGTGGACAGGGTCACCCGCCGCTTGGAAATACCATAGCCGAGGTCGTCCATCATCAGGTGCATGGCCGCGACCACATTGTCGAAATTCAGCAAGGGCTCGCCCATGCCCATCATCACCACGTTGGTGATGGCGCGGTCGATCTTCGCCGGCACGCTGCCGAACGACTTGTTGGCAATCCACACCTGGCCAATCACTTCGGCCGCGGAGAGGTTGCTGTTGAAACCTTGTTTGCCCGTGGAGCAGAAACTGCAATCCAGGGCACAACCGGCCTGCGAGGACACACACAAGGTGCCGCGCTTGCCTTGGGGAATATACACAGTCTCGACACAGCTGCCGGACGCCACGCGCACCACCCATTTACGGGTGCCGTCGGTGGAGATGTCCTCGCTGACCACTTCGGGACCGCGAATCTCGGCACAGGCCTTGAGCTTTTCGCGCAAGGCCTTGCTGACATTGCTCATGGCGTCGAAATCATCGACGCCAAAGTGGTGAATCCATTTCATCACCTGGCCGGCACGAAAACGCTTCTCCCCGATCGCGTCGAAGAAACGTTCCATTTCAGGCTGGGTCAGTCCCAGCAGATTTGTCTTGCCAGCAGCTTCAGTCATGGCTTCACCCTCGCTCATTCGCCTTAGCGAATACGAGCGCACACCTCGGTAGCAGCGAAGAAGTAAGCGATTTCACGGGCAGCAGCGGCCTCGGAATCGGAACCGTGCACCGCGTTGGCGTCGATGGACTCGGCGAAATCGGCGCGAATGGTGCCGGCAGCCGCTTCCTTGGGGTTGGTTGCGCCCATCAGCTCGCGGTTCTTGGCGATGGCGTCTTCGCCTTCCAGGACCTGAACCACGACCGGGCCGGAGATCATGAAGGCAACCAGCTCACCGAAGAAACCACGGGCGCTGTGCTCGGCGTAGAAGCCTTCGGCCTCGGCCTTGGACAGTTGCTTCATTTTCGAAGCCACGACGCTCAGGCCGGCTTTTTCGAAACGGGAAACGATCTCGCCCACTACGTTTTTAGCGACGGCGTCGGGTTTGATGATGGAAAAAGTGCGTTGAACAGCCATGTGGAGCTCCAGAAACAGTGAAAACGGTGGTTAAAGCCAAAAATTAAACCCGCGAATTATACGCGGGTTCGGGTTAAATGCATAAGAGCAGCTACAAGCTACAAGCTACAAGCAATAAGCCACAAGAGCAGCCATAAGCTTCAAGCCAAGCCAAGCCTGGGGCTCTGGTTCTCGCTTGAAGCTTAAAGCTGCCCCTCTTCTATCCAGGCCGCCTGGATGGCCTCGAGGACCTTCTCGCCGCCGCGCTGCGGGTCGTCGTCGAACCCCGGCAACGCCAGCACCCAACGGTGCAGATCGACGAAATTGACGTAGCGCGGATCGACTTCCGGCTTGCTTTCCGCCAGCTGGATGGCGATTTCCAGCACCTCGTTCCATTTCAGCGTCATAGCTTAATGCCTTTCCGAAACCTGGTTGATGTTGTACTTGGGAATCTCGACCACCAGATCCTCCTCGGCCACCACCGCCTGGCACGACAGGCGCGACTCGGGCTCCAGACCCCAGGCCTTGTCCAGCATGTCGTCCTCCAGCTCGTCGGCCTCGTCGAGGGAGGTAAAGCCCTCGCGCACCACCACGTGACAGGTGGTGCAGGCACAGGACTTCTCGCAGGCATGCACGATGTCGATACCGTTACGCAGCGCAGCGTCGAGTATGGTCTCGCCCGGCTGCGCCTCGATCACCGCGCCCTCTGGGCAATGATCGGCATTGGGCAGGAAAACGATCTGCGGCATTACTTATTCCTCAATGTCATTCAATCGGCGTCCGGCGAGCGCCGCCTTGACGGTGGCATCCATACGGCGCGCGGCAAAGGCGTCGGTGATCTGGGACAGGCGCTTGGTCTGCTGCTCGATGGCCGGGCCATCGCTGCCCGCCTTCAGCTCGCGCAGGCGCTGCATCTGCGCCTCGATAGCGGCACGCTCATCGGCGTCGAGCAGCCGATCGCCATCGACGTCCAGGGCCGCCTGCACGGCCTCGAGCAGACGCTCGGCATCCACCTGCTGCTCGCGCAACACGCGCGCCACCTTGTCGTCGTTGGCGTTGCGAAACGAATCCTGCAGCATGCGGGCGATCTCGCCATCGGTCAGACCGTAGGACGGCTTGACCTGGACACTGGCCTCGACGCCCGAACCCAACTCTCGGGCGGCGACATTGAGCAGGCCGTCGGCATCGACCTGGAAGGTCACGCGAATCTTCGCCGCGCCGGCCACCATGGGCGGAATGCCACGCAACTCGAAGCGCGCCAGGGAACGGCAATCGCTGACCAGCTCGCGCTCGCCCTGCAGCACATGCACCATCATGGCCGTCTGGCCATCCTTGTAGGTGGTGAAATCCTGGGCCCGGGCAACGGGAATGGTGGTGTTACGCGGAATCACCTTCTCCATCAGCCCACCCATGGTCTCCAGCCCCAGGGACAGCGGAATCACGTCCAGCAGCAACAGCTCCTCGCCGTCACGCTTGTTGCCGGCCAGGGTATCGGCCTGAATAGCCGCACCGATCGCCACCACCTGATCCGGATCGATATCGGTCAGAGGCTCACGACCAAACAACTCAGCGACCACGGCCCGCACGCGCGGCACCCGGGTGGAGCCACCAACCATCACCACCGCCTCGACTTCCTCGATCTCGATGCCGGCGTCGCGCACGGCGCGACGACAGGCCTTGAGGCTGCGCGCCAGCATCGGCTCGATCAGCGCCTCGAAGTGTTCGCGGGTCAACAGGCCGTGCCAGGGACAATGGGCCACCTCGACCGAGGTCGCGTGACTCAAGGCCTCCTTGGCGGCACAGGCGCTCTGCAGCAAGCTGCGCTGGGCACCCGGCTCGATATCGGAGGAAAGCCCGGCCTCCTCGACCATCCAGCCCGCAATGGCGTGATCGAAGTCGTCGCCACCCAGGGCGCTGTCGCCGCCGGTGGCCAACACCTCGAAGACCCCGCCGGTCAGGCGCAGGATGGAAATGTCGAAAGTGCCTCCGCCCAGGTCATAGATCGCCACCACGCCCTCGGCCTGCTGGTCGAGCCCGTAGGCCACGGCCGCGGCGGTCGGTTCGTTGAGCAGGCGCAGCACGTTCAGCCCAGCCAGACGCGCCGCGTCCTTGGTGGCCTGGCGCTGGGCATCGTCGAAATAGGCCGGCACCGTGATCACCGCACCGACCAGCTCGCCCCCCAGGGCGGCCTCGGCGCGCTCGCGCAGCGCCTTGAGAATATCGGCCGACACCTCCACCGGGCTCTTGGGCCCCTGCACGGTGTCGATAAAGGGCATGTGCGACTCGCCGCCGACAAAACGGTAAGGCAATTGCTCGCCCAACTGCTTCACATCGGCCAGGCCACGCCCCATCAGGCGCTTGACCGAGAGCACGGTATTGAACGGATCGCTGGCAGCGGCGGCTTTCGCCTCATAGCCGACCTCGACCCGCTCAGAGTGATAACGCACGGCGGAAGGCAGGATGACCCGCCCCTCGGCATCAGCCAAGGGCGCAGCGATGCCGCTGCGCAAGGCAGCGACCAGGGAATTGGTGGTGCCGAGGTCGATCCCCACCGCCAGGCGGCGCTGGTGGGGCTGGGGACTTTGTCCCGGCTCGGCGATCTGCAGTAGGGCCATACAGGTCTGCGCATCAGGCGCGCCGCCGAAGCGGCGCGTAAGTTAATCGTCGAGGCGCTCTTCCAGCTGGCGCACTTCGTAAGTGAGCTTGTCGAGGAACTGCATACGACGCATCAGGCGCTCCGCCTCTTCGCGGCACACTGCATCTTCCCAACAAGCGGCAAAACGTTCGTTCAGCTCGTCCTGAGCCGTCTTCAGGCGACGTTTGAACGTCGCCACACCAGGCAAGTCGGCACTGTCCTGCAAGTCCTCCAGCTCTTCGCGCCACTGCATCTGCTGCAGCAGGAATTCCGGATCCTGCACCGTGACTTCCAGCGGCAGCTCGCCGCCACGCAGCGCCAACAAGTAACGCGCGCGCTGCGGCGCATGGCGCAAGACCTGATAGGCCTCGTTCAGACTGGCGGAATGCTCCAGGGCCAAACGCTGCTCACGGGCCGGGGCATCGGCGAAACGATCCGGATGGACCTCGCGCGCCAGCTCGCGGTAACGCGTGGCCAGCTGCTCGAGATCCAGGCGAAAGTCCGGCTGCAGATCGAATAAGGCAAAGTGACAAGGACTACCCACGGCTGCCTCAGATATTGAAGCTCTCGCCGCAGCCACATTCGCCGCGCACGTTGGGGTTGTTGAACTTGAACCCTTCGTTCAAGCCCTCCTTGACGAAATCCAGCTCGGTACCATCGAGGTAAGCCAGGCTCTTGGGATCGATGATCACCTTGACGCCATGGCTCTCGAACACCTGGTCTTCGCTGCCCGCCTCATCGACGAACTCAAGCACGTAGGCCAGGCCCGAGCACCCGGTGGTGCGCACACCCAGGCGAATACCATCACCCTTGCCACGCCCATCGAGGGAACGGCGCACATGCTGAGCAGCCGCTTCGGTCATGCTGATAGCCATCGACAACCTCCTCAACACAGATTACAGCAAGCCTTTCTTCTGCTTGTAGTCGCGCACGGCCGCCTTGATGGCGTCCTCGGCGAGCACCGAGCAGTGGATTTTCACCGGCGGCAACGCCAGCTCTTCGGCGAGCTGGGTGTTCTTGATGGTTTCGGCTTCATCCAGGGTCTTGCCCTTCATCCACTCGGTGGCGAGGGAGCTGGATGCGATCGCCGAACCGCAGCCATAGGTCTTGAACTTGGCGTCTTCGATCACGCCCTGCTCGTTGACCTTGATCTGCAGACGCATCACGTCGCCGCAGGCCGGCGCGCCGACCATGCCGGTGCCGACATTGGGATCTTCCGCGTCCATCTTGCCGACGTTACGCGGGTTCTCGTAGTGGTCTATGACCTTTTCACTGTACGCCATACTTCAATTCCTCACTCATCAGGTGCCGCTGTTGCGCAGCTTTAGTGTGCCGCCCATTCAACCTTGGACAGATCGACACCCTCTTTGAACATATCCCACAGCGGCGACAATTCGCGCAGCTTGGTGACCGCCTCGCAGACTTTCTTCGCGGCGTAATCGACTTCTTCTTCCGTGGTGAAACGGCCGAAGGTGAAACGAATCGAGCTGTGCGCCAGTTCGTCATTGCGGCCCAGGGCGCGCAAGACGTAGGACGGCTCCAGGGAGGCCGAGGTGCAGGCCGACCCGGAAGACACCGCCAGATCCTTGAGCGCCATGATCAGCGACTCGCCTTCGACGTAGTTGAAGCTCAGGTTCAGGTTGTGCGGCACGCGCGCCGTGAGGCTGCCGTTGACGTACAACTCCTCGAGGTTCTCGACCTGTTTGAAGAAGCGCTCGCTCAGGGCACGGATACGCGCGTTTTCCTGAACCATTTCTTCCTTGGCGATGCGGAAGGCTTCACCGATGCCGACTATCTGGTGCGTCGCCAGGGTGCCGGAGCGCATGCCGCGCTCATGGCCGCCACCGTGGGTCTGGGCCTCCAGGCGCACCCGCGGTTTGCGGCTCACATAGAGCGCGCCAATGCCTTTCGGGCCGTAGGTTTTGTGGGCGGAGAAGGACATCAGGTCGACCTTGAGCTTGCCCAGGTCGATCTCCACCTTGCCGGTGGACTGCGCCGCATCGACATGCAGCAGCACGCCCCGCGAGCGAGTCAGCTCGCCGATGGCAGCGATGTCGTTGATGGTGCCGATCTCGTTGTTCACGTGCATCACCGACACCAGGATGGTGTCCTCACGCAGCGCTGCTTCGACCATGGCCGGGGTGATCAGGCCGTCTTCGCCCGGTTCAAGGTAGGTCACTTCAAAACCTTCGCGCTCGAGCTGACGGGTGGTGTCGAGCACCGCCTTATGCTCGATCTTCGAGGTGATGATGTGCTTGCCCTTGCTGCCGTAGAAATGCGCCACACCCTTGATCGCCAGATTGTCGGACTCGGTGGCACCGGAGGTCCAGACGATCTCGCGCGGATCGGCATTGACCAGATCGGCCACCTGACGACGGGCATTCTCCACGGCTTCCTCGGCCTTCCAGCCGAAGACGTGGGAGCGCGACGCGGGGTTACCAAAGTTGCCATCGACCAGCAGGCACTCGCTCATCTTCTGCGCAACACGTGGATCAACCGGCGTCGTCGCGGAGTAATCGAGGTAAATCGGCAATTTCATTGGTGCTCTCCTAATCCAGGTGACAGCCCTATCGGGCGGGCCGGCTACAGCCCTACTCGGGCGGGCGTCCTGCTCATTCGACGGCGGACGCTTCGATCTTTTCCAAACGCGGTGTCTTGCTCGTACAGTGGCGCTGATCCTGGCGCTGTGCGACTTCCTGCACTTCGCTGCGGGTGACCAGGTCGGCCAGGCTGATGCCACTGAGAAACTCGTGGATCTGCTGGCTGAGGTCACACCACAGGTGATGGGTCAGGCAGGTATCGCCGGAATGGCAATCGCCCTGCCCCTGACAACGGGTGGCATCCACCGACTCGTTGACGGCATCGATCACCTGGGCCACCTGGATGCTCTGCATGGGGCGCGACAGCTGATAGCCACCGCCCGGCCCGCGCACGCTGGACACCAACTCGCAGCGACGCAGCTTGGCGAACAGTTGCTCCAGGTAGGACAGGGAGATGCCTTGGCGCTCGGAGATATCGGCCAGGGAGACCGGCCCCTGCTGCGCGTGCAGCGCCAAGTCGAGCATGGCGGTGACGGCGTAACGGCCTTTGGTGGTCAGACGCATGGTTCGTACCACGGATTCACTGAATTGGCGCGAGTATCCTATTCCCGAGTAATTAAGTCAACTATAAGACCTATCAAATTACTCGGGATTAGATTCGCCATCGAGGCGCATCATAGCAAAACGCCCACGCTTGAGCATCACGCCAGTGGCTTCTCTTCCGGCTCCTTGACCCCGGCAAAGTCCTCGTCGCGCAGGACCGGCAAGTCCTTGGCGCAATAATCGCTGCCCAGCGCCTTGAGCGCCGCGCACATGCCTTCCAACCGGCCATCGACCGCCTGCAGGTGGTCGAGCAACTGGCCGATCGCCCGGGCGATGGGGTCCGGCATGTCCGGATCGACCCCATAGGCATCGAAGCCGAGCTTTTCGGCGATGGCTTGGCGCTTGGCCGCCTGCTCATCGTCCAACTTGAGGATGATCCGCCCCGGAATCCCGACCACGGTC
>DATDTH010000468.1:0-5225 GCA_035290985.1 Pseudomonas sp.
CCCAGCTCCAGTCGAGGCCTGGGTTCCGTCAGCCCCGGCAGCCCCCGTATCCCTCACGCAGAGCGCGCCCGGTGCCACCGACACATTCCTCCCGTTGGCATGACGCATGGGCGAGGAGCCCTCGGGGCAGGTCTGCGGCCACTCCGGCAGGGTCACCACCTGGGGCTGGTATTTCGGGAACTCGGGCGCTGCACGGGCGCGTGGGGCCTCAGCGACCGGGCGCTGGCGGGCCAGACGCTCGGCGTCGCGGGCCTCTTCGGCGCGACGCTCGAGGATCGCCTGCCGGAGTTGGTCGGCCTGCTGACGCTGGGCTGCGGCATGTTGTTGGTCGATCTGCCTGAGTTGTTCCTCATGCTCACTCTGGCGCTGTGCGATGGCCCCGTCGACGGCCGCATTCAGATTGCTGCCGCCGGTGTCGTACGCCACATCCGTGACATAGGCATCGATCACCGCACGGCGCTGGGCTTCGCTGTAATTCTCCATGCCGGCACCCAGGGCGGCCGCCCCCAGGATAGCCACCATGCCCTTCATATTGGCTTCCGACTCCCGGGCCGCCTGTGCCCGCTCCTCCTGCTGCTGCTGTTCCCAGGCCAGTTGCCGGGCCTGCTCTTCGCGCTCTTCGGCCTCTCGTTCCAGCCGCCGCTGCAGGGCCACGCGCTGCCGCGCCTCCTCCGTGACCCGCGCCTGCTCGGCCGCCCGATTGGCACTGGCCAGCTCCCAGAGCTGCCGATCGTCACGCCCATTGACCAGTTTCTCGACCTTGAGCAACTCCGCATCCGCGCAGCTGAAATCACGCCTGGCCGTGCAGGCTTCGGCCCGCTCCAAGCCCTCGAGGAAGTCCTCGCGGTCCAGCTTGTCGAACAAGGCGCTCATTTCCTGCAGTTTTTCGACGCTGGCCAAGGCCGGCAACTGCACCGCCAGCAGGACGACCGCCAACAACAGGGAACCCAGGGACTTCGACATAGGGATACGCGACCTCTCAAACCCAAACGAAAAAAATGCAGCCTGGCGCACCATCAGGACGCCAGCGCGACGCGCACGGCCTTGATATTGTCCAGCGTATCGCTCAGCTCATCGATGTTCCTGCGCTGTTCGGCATCCACAGGGAAGGTCTCGAACAGGCGCCGCAGCAAAGTCGCCAATTGCTCATCCTTGACGTCACAGACGCTGGAGGCAACGTCTCGAGGCGCCTGGGGTATGCCCCCTGCACTGCTGCCCGCCGTGTCCGCCACCTTGATCGCATTGACACACTCGAGCAGCAACTGCTTTTCGCTGCCTTGCAGCACGTGCTCGTCAGCAATCAGCGCCTGGAACACGCCAGCGTAATAGAAGGTCAGGTCCGCGAGTATCTGGCGCCTCAGCTTGCGCGCCACCCAGCCCTCCAGCACCAGAGCCGCATGCCCGGTGTAGGCTTTTCGATCGCTGCGTTCGAGGGCCGGTTTCAGCCAGTATTCGCCACGGGCTCGGGCACTGCGCGCCAGCCACGCCTGGGTTGTCCGGGCGCTGGCGCCAGCCGAGGGCGAAGCGGCGAGCGCGCTGGCAATGCTGTCTACGGCGACCTGGTAGTAGGGCTCTGCACTGGGAAAATAATACCCTTGGCGTTCCGCGTCCCTCAGGTTGACCAAGGTTTCGGCCCGGAACCCCGTCGAGCCTCGGGCATCGCCGAACAGCTTGTCGGGGCGATAACGCGTCTTGGGAAAAAAGGCCTGGGCCGAAGGCTGCCCTGCCTCCGCCAAGGTCTCGAGCAGCCACTGCACCTCGGTGGCGCAGTTGCGGGTGAAGAACCGATAGTCGGCCGTATAGGACCAGTGGATTTCCGACAAGGCCTGGATCAGCAGGCGTTTGTCCGGTTCGGCCACTACCAGCGGCAGCGAATACAGGTCACGAAATTCATCGATGCTGTATTCGCGGTAGGTATCCATAAAACTCTTGGCATAGAGTTTCATCGCGTAACCGCCCTTGATCCCTTTCCACAAGGACAGGTCAAGCTCGTCGATATTGGCCTTGAAACCCAGCGACAGGTGGTCGAACAGGTCTTCTTCGCAGTGTTGGTCGACGGCCGTGCGCGCCTTGGCGCATTGCACGATGCGCAGGGTGACATGGCCAAAGCGGCTCATCGTACTGCCGCTAGAACCGGCGAATAGCAGGTGTACGGCATAGACCCGGGCCGGATCGACCCAACGCACCTCGTTGGCCCCCTCGCCTTCGGACACCAAAAAGGGCACCAGCGGGTTGCAGGGCGGCGCAGCGAACTCATGGTCCCAGACGCTTTCAAGCACGCGGGCAACCAGGGGGTATTTACAACGATACTGATCGTCGATGAAATAGTCGCTCGCCTGCTGCGCATAGCGCTCATCCAGCGACTCAGCCCCCGAGCGCGCTGAATAACGCTGGCTGAAGAAACGCGCCAACTGCTGTTGCTTGATGTCCAACTCACGACAGGTCGTGGGGCCCTGGCAGAACAGGTCCAGGTGATCGACGCGCTGATTGAAAAACTGCAACAAAATGACGCGCTGCAAGGCGGCATCCGTGACGGCGCCCTTGCCGAGCGATTCGGGATTCAACCGGATAAGCCGGTACGCGCCGACTGAGGACGACCGCGCCCCCGTGACGGCGCGATACAGCTCCCGCTGCCCGAGGGCATCCTGCAGGGGACCCGGCAGGGATCGAACGGCCGCTTCGATCCGAGCGAACTCGGCGACCGAAAGCGCGCGTCCGCTTGCGCCTGAATCGCCCCCGCGGCTCGACCAACTGGAGCAGCCGGCCACCGATACTATGAGCAAGAGCCACAGGAGCGTCTTGCCAGATGCCGGCATGACAACCTGCATTTAGCGCTGGGCGACCGCTATAGCTCCGGCGACGGCTTCACGACTGTTGTGCAGGCGCATGGCCTTGGCGATCATCGAATCCGGGTTACCGAAGACCGCGGGGTCGGTCAGCGCAATGGACTTCCCGTCGGTCACATCGCTCGCGGTCGAAAGCGGCAGAAACAAGGGCGCATAGGTCGTCCCGATGGAGGCGGAGATGACATTGTCGTTCTGCCCCTTGGTGCTCAGGATATCCATATAGGTCTTGACCGCGCCAGGCGCCGCCTGGATGGCCGCCTGCTGGGCAATCACCGCTTCCTGCTGCGCCCTGAGCCTGGCCGCCTCGTTCTCGGCGGCAATTCGGGGTGCGTCCAGTTCGGCCTGGACCCTGGCGGCCTCGCGTGCCGCCGCGACCCGCGCGTGGCGCGCCTGCTCCTCCGCCTCTTGCGCCGCAAGGCGCGCGTCCTCCTGCTTGCGCCCCTCAGGGGTAAACAACAGCTCGTGATCCAGAACCACATCCAGCCGCTTCATCGTTCCTCCGGCCAGAAAAAGCTCGGTGGCAAATCGACGATAACGGCCTTCAGGCAGATTCTTCACCACCTGGAGCTGGATATTCCCTTCAGCCACGGCGAGATCGAGTGGGCATTGCCCCTTGAGTTTGTTGTTGACGAAGACATCGGCCCCATCGCTGTCCCCATCGCACCGTAGGCGCAGAAAGGCATCCTGACCGAGCGCGACACTCAACCAGGACAACGCGAACAAACCCACCAACAGTTTTTTTGACTTCACCTGTGCTTTCCTTTGGCATGAATGGCTGGCAGCGGCAAGAACTGGGCCACTACGCGACGAACGGGCGCGAGGGCATGATGCTGCAAAGCCATTACCTCCGCCAGAGCTTCGACCGGCATTTTCCGCTGTGGCCTCAGGCTGAGCCCATGCTTGGGGGGCGATCGCCCCGCTACAGGCCCATCTGCTTGGCGATGATCTCGTTCATGATTTCCCGCGTGCCGCCGCCGATGGAAAGGATGCGATTGTCCCGGTACAGGCGCTCCACCAGGCTTTCGCGCATAAAGCCCATGCCGCCGAGCAACTGCACCGCGTCGTAGGTGAGCTTGTCGGCGATATCGGTGGCGAAATTCTTGGCCATGGAGATTTCCTTGATCACGCTCTTGCCGGCGGCCATCTTCGCCGCCTGGCGGTAGGTGAACTCCCGGGAGACTTCCAGCTGGGTGGCCATCTCGGCCAGGCGGTGCTTGAGCACCTGGAATTTGCCGATCGGCTTGCCGAAGGCTTCGCGGGCCCGGGCCCATTCCAGGCTCTGCTCCAGGGCCAGCTCGGCGGTCATATTGGCCATCAGCGCCAGGGCCAGACGCTCGCTCTGGAAGTTCGCCATGATCCCGGCAAAACCCATGTTCTCGACGCCGATCAGGTTGTCCAGCGGCACCCGGCAGTCGTCGAAGAACAGTTCCGCGGTGTCCGAGGCCCACCAGCCCATCTTCTTCAGCTTGCGGCCGACACTGAAACCCGGCGTGCCCTTCTCGATCAGCAGCAGGCTGACCCCGCCGAAGCCTTCGCCGCCGGTGCGCACCGCCACCGTGTAGTAGTCGGCGCGCACGCCGCTGGTGA
This sequence comes from Pseudomonas sp., assembly GCA_035290985.1. Taxonomy (GTDB): domain Bacteria; phylum Pseudomonadota; class Gammaproteobacteria; order Pseudomonadales; family Pseudomonadaceae; genus Aquipseudomonas. The sequence continues at coordinate 4,434 of DATDTH010000468.1, forward strand.
TAAAGGTCTTGCTGCCGGTCACCCGGTAGCAGTCGCCGTCGCGCACCGCGCGGGTCTTCAGGTTGGCCACATCGGAGCCTCCGGACGGCTCGGTCACCGCCAGGGCCATGATCTTCTCGCCGCTCAGCACCTGGGGCACCACCCGGTCGCGAATCGCCGGCTTGGCCCACTTGAGAACCGGCGGCAGGCCGATATCCAGGGAGCCGAGCCCGGCCACCAAGCCACCGGAACCGCAGCGCATCAGTTCCTCGCTGGCGGCCACCTTGGCGAACAGGTCGCCCTCGTGGCTGCCGCCGAAGCGCTCGGGGTAACCGATACCGAGAATCCCGGCGGCACCGGCCTTCAGGTACAGCTCTCGGGGAAATTCCTCGGCCTCCTCCCAGTCGTCGATATGCGGCAGGATTTCCCGCTCGACGAAACGCCGCACCGAATCGCGTACCAGTTGATGGGAGTCGTCGAAATATTCCTGGAAAGCAGACATGGCCAAGCTCCGTCTAGAAGTCGAAAGACCATACCGAGCGCTTGCTTGGTTTTCAAGACGAGGAATCGGCCATAAGCGAGGGCGATCCGCCAGGCGGTGCAGAATGGGCGGGAGCACCTAGCAACCAGGTTGAGACACAGCGAGCTCGCCCCAACTGCATACGCGGGCTGCACCCGCCCTTGGTCTGCCAGAGCAGGCACATTCGCTTTTCGTAGGTCGGGTTACGTTTTGCTAACCCGACAGCATCGTTGTCGGGTTACGCTTCGCTAACCCGACCTACGGCCTACCAGCGCTTCGTCGAAACCCACTGC
>DATDTH010000469.1:0-7526 GCA_035290985.1 Pseudomonas sp.
GACGTCACAACAGGATGGCCAGCAGTACGATGACTGGAATGGGTACACCGAGGAAAAACAGCAGTATCGAGCGCATAGGACTCTCCAGGAGCAGATCGGCTCCACATCAGGCCAACGAGCGCGTGTAGACCAACCGATCGCGCTGTTTGCCACCTAAGGTTGCGGCCAGACTGGCGACGAAGGCACCGCACAGCAAGGCAACGAACATCCACAACGAACTCCAGGCGGCGACCTTATTGGCACCCTCGGCCACGGCCTTGGCCTGGATCTCGACCTGCTGCAGGGCCTGGACGGCTCGAGTGAAGGTCTCTTCCACCCGACGCTCGGCTTCCGGCTGAGCCAGGCCGGTATGCTGGGCGACCATACGGCCCAGGTACTGTCGATCCTCGGGGCCCAACTGGCCCTGGGCGATGCCGGTACCGAAGATCCGCATGACCTCCGCACGCAAGTCGCCAGCGCTGGTCGGCAGGGCCTGCTCGGTACGAAACAGCAGGTCGACGTGATACTCCAGGGAGACGACCTTGGCCAGGCCGCTCACGGCCGTGCTCGTCGTGTCGACCAGCTTGACCCCCGCCTGCAACCCGTTGCCCAGCAGGCTACCAGCCAAGCCGATTGCCAGGCTCGCGCTGAGCAGGGTCGCCAGCGACCATGCCAGAAAGCCGTGAGCCGTGTCGCGGAAATAAACCTCGTCATCCTGCAGGTCGGCCCAGCGCACACGTAAGCGCCCGGCGAGGTAGCCGCCCAGCCCTGAAGCGGCGATCTGGGTCAGGGTCAGCCAGAGGATGGCCGAGAGGCCCAAGGTTTCGGCACTCGCGCCCCGGTCGGACCAGGGTGAGAGCGCGCCGAAGCCGAAACCGGCACCGAGCAGAATCAGGATCAGCGACAGGGCGGCGGCGCCTACCGCACCGGCAATGATGGCGCGCCAAGATACCCCCGGGTTGTTGGCCGGATCAGGGGCAAGACCGCCGTAGGCAGGGATAGGTTCGATCATGGGGCGAACTCCTCGGTAGATGAGCTCAGGCCGCCTGATTCGCGTCGCTCTTTGCCGCCGACAGGATTTCCTTCCTGCGCTGGGCCTTGAGGATTTCCATCTGTTCGCCGAGCTCGTCCAGAGCCTGCTTGCCGAGCAAGGTGCGCGCCTTGGGAAACAACTCGCTTTCTTCCTCCTGGATATGGTGCTCCAACAGTTCCTTGACCACCTTGAGCCGCCCGGAAAACTCCGGCGTCGAGGGATCGGTAACCTTCAGGTCGGGCAACACCAGGGAATCGACGGCGCGGTGCTCCTCCTTGGCCTCGTAATAGAGTTTCGCCTCCTCCTTGCCTCCCGCCTGTTTGAAGGCCGGGTAGAGGAGTTCCTCCTCCAGGCTGGTGTGCAGGGTGATTTCCGTTTCCAGCTTGCGCAGCAATTCCGTGCGTTTCTTCACGGCACGTTCGCTGGACTCACTCAGTTGGGCGAGGATGTCTTTGACCGTCTGGTGATCGGCTTTCAGCAATTCAATGGCATTCATAACGATGGCTCTCTTTTATCAGGCGTGAACAGGATTGTGTCGCTCAGCCTGGTGAGAGCATTGCTCGTGCCAGATTAATTTTTTTTAAAAAAACGTTAATTATCAATTATTTATAATTAAAATCCGGCACCAGACCCATGCAGGATGCATGATGGCCGCCGGCAACCAAGGCATTTTGCACAGGGCCTGGCGCGGGGCGGGGCAACAGCGCGCATAAAAAAACCGACGAGGGCCACGGCGGCCTCAGATACCGATCTTGTTCAACGCGCGTCCCACTCCGCGCCAGAAACCGCGCTGCGGCCGCACCCGTTCTCCGCTACTGGCGATCCGCTCGAAGGCTTGCACCTCGCGGGTGGCGGCGATTTCGCGCTCGCCCAGCTGCGCCGACACCAGGTGCAGCGGCCCCTCGTTGTTGGCGTTCGGCACGACCGCGCTGGAGGGCGGCGGATCGAGCTCGTCGTAGCGCAGGTAGTACAGCCCCCCCGCCTCGGCATCCAGGGCGAAGCTGGTGATCAGGGTGAAATCCAGGGGGCCTTCGGCGAAGAAGGTCCAGTAGCTGCCGAACAGGGGCCGGCGCATTTCCAACTGGTAGCTGGCGATTTCGAATTCCAGCGCCAGGTAGCCATTGCTCGGCAGGCTGCCGATCAGCTGGTTGTTGAGAAACAGCCCCGGCGCCTCCAGTTCCTGGTCGGACCAGGTGTTTTGCGGACGATAGAGGTATACAAGGGCATGATCTTCGTCGCTCGCCTGGGACTTGAACAGCGGACCGTCCGGCGCGCCGAAGAAGGCGCCCGGGGTGGAGCAGCCGGCCAGGACGGCCAGCAGCATCAGGAGCGGCAGGTAATGGCGGCGCATGCACGTCTCTTTCTGGTGGGCAGAGGCCGAGCATAGCCGCGTCCGCCACTGGCGGCACCGAACAAAAGTGCGGGCTAGCGGCGGCGATCGAGCAGGTTGATCACCAGCCGGTCCAGCCAGCCCCACAGGCGCTGCTGCAGGCGCCGCCACAGGGGCCGGCTGCGCCAGAGCGCCAAAGTGATTTCCTGGCTCTGGGCGAAGTCCTTGGTGAAGCAGTCGGCCACCGCCTGGGTGAAGGGCGGATCCAGGGTTTCGAGGTTGGCTTCCAGGTTGAAGCGCAGGTTCCAGTGATCGAAGTTGCAGGAGCCGAGGCTGACCCAGTCGTCCACCAGCACCATCTTCAGGTGCAGGAAACAGGGCTGGTATTCGAAGATCCGCACCCCGGCCTTGAGCAGCCGCGGGTAATAGCGCTGGCCGGCAAAGCGCACCGGCGGGTTATCGGTATGCCGTCCGGTCAACAGCAAGCGCACCTCCACCCCACGCAGCGCCGCCTTGCGCAGCGCCCGGCGGACTTTCCAGGTCGGCAGGAAATAGGGCGTCGCCAGCCAGATGCGCTGCTTGGCGCCGCTCAGGGCTCGCACCAGGGACTGCAGGATATCCCGGTGCTGGTGGGCATTGGCGTAGGCCACCCGGCCCAGCCCGCTGCCGACCACCGGGTTGCGCGGCAAGCGCTGCAGCCCCAGGGCGTAGGCCGTCCGCCAGGGCAACCCCAGGTGACAGGTGCGCCAGAGGTGCTCGAACAGCTGCTGCCAGTCGCTGACCAGCGGCCCGGCGATTTCCACCATCACCTCATGCCAGTCGCTGTGGTCCTGGCCCGGGGTCCAGAATTCATTGGTCACCCCGGTACCACCGACGAAGGCCCGTCGCCCGTCGATCAGCAGCAGCTTGCGGTGGTCGCGATACAGGTTGTGCAGCCCCTTGGCCCAGCGCAGTGGGTTGTAGAAGCGCAAGAGCACGCCGGCGGCGAGCAGGTTGCGGGCTTCGCCGGCGGCAAAGGCGCGGGTGCCGAAATCGTCGAACAGGCAACGCACCACCACGCCACGCTGCACGGCCGCCGCGAGCGCCTGGATCAGGGCGTCGGCACAGGCGCCCTTCTCCACCAGGTAGAGCTCCAGCTCGACGCTCCGTTCGGCCGCCTCGATAGCCGCCAGCATGGACGGAAAAAAACGCGGGCCATCGACCAGCAACTCGAACCTGTTGCCATTGCGCCAGGGAAAGATCGCACCGGTATTCAGCACGGCGCACGCATCGAATCAAGACGGCACAGGCATTGGCCCGACCACGCCACGCGGATAAGCAGATCAGGGGCAAGCGAGGGACGCATGAGACACTCGTGACTCAGGATGGAAAAACCTGGGGCGAACCATAGCGGTCTGCACCCTCCGGCTCAAGGAATGATGCGTGCCAGGTGCCCGGGAGAAACGCCCCAGGACGCGGCCTATGGCAGCGCATCGGCCTCCGGCAGCAATCGACAGCCTTCCCGCGACCCCAGCCAGGCGGCGGTCTGGGAGCTGCCCAGAGCCCGGGCGGTCACCCGCTTGCGCGGCTCATCGTCGAAGAACCCGGCGAGCGGCATGGACTGCGCGGCATAACCCGCGCAGTAGGCGGCGGGATTGCCCGTCACATAGCGGCAGGAGCAATACTCCTTGGCGCTGTAGGCGCCTATGATGCCCGGGAAGGCCTGCAGGTGGCCATGATTGTGCCAGGCCAGCCCGCCTAGCAGCAGCGATGCCAGCAGCCCCAGGCCGAGCAGCCAACGGCGGCCGGTCATGGCTGCGACGCCGGGGCGAAAGCAGCCAGGGCGAGCCTGAGCAGTTCGTTGTGCCGGTAGCGCTCATCGCGATCGTCGGCGTAACGCACTATCACCAGCTTCTGCTCCGGCAGCACATAGAGCGCCTGCCCCCAATGCCCCAGGGCGGCAAAGGTGGCGGCCGGCGCATCCGGCCAGGGCCGTGGCGCCCCGTTCACTTTCTGGTTCAGCCACCAATGGCCGCCGGGCACGGCCTCGCCGGCCAACTCCAGATTCGGCTGATACTCGGCGAAGGCCGTGCGATTGAACGCGACCCAGTCCCTGGGCAGCAACTGGCGATCGCCCCAGCGGCCCTCGCGCTGCATCAGCAGGCCGATCCGGGCCAGGTCGCGCGCCGTCATATAGGCGTAGGACGAGGCGACCAGGGTGCCGCTGGCATCGCGCTCCCAGACCGCGCTGCGAATCCCCAGGGGCTCGAACAGCGCGGTCCAGGGGTAGTCCCGATAGCGCGACTCGCCGAGCATGCCCTTGAGCGCCGCCGACAGCGCATTGCTGTCGCCGCTGGAGTAGCGAAAGCGCGTCCCCGGCCGCGCACTGGCCTGATGTCCGGCCACGAAGGCCGCCATGTCGGCACGACCGCGGGTATAGAGCATGGCCACCACCGAGGATTTGAGCGGCGCGTATTCGTAATCCTCCTGCCAGTCCAGCCCGGACGCCCAGTGCAACAGATCGCCGACCTTTATATCGGGATGGGCGGCGAACGGCGGGTAATGCCGGGCCAGCGGATCGTCCAGCCTGAAGCGCCCCTCGCCATAGGCCAGGCCGAGCAGGGTCGCCAGCAGGCTCTTGCTGACCGACCAGACCAGGTGCGGGGTCTCGGCGCTCGTCGGACCGGCATAGGCCTCATGGACCAGTTCGCCATCGCGGATCACCAGCAGCGCATCGCTGCGCACGCCGGCACGCGTCGTCTCATCGCGCGGGGGGAAGGCATAGGCTTGCAAGGCCGCGAGCGCGGCGCTGGGTGGCGCGGGCGCGGCGACCCAGTCGGTGCCGGGCCAGGTTTCGGCCTGGGCCATTCGGGTGTCGGCCTGGGCCATTTCGGTGTCGGCCTGGGCCATTCCGGCCTGGGCCAGACCGACGCACAAGGCGCTTGCCAGGCTCAGGTGACGCAGGGCTATTAAGGTCATGGGGGCGCCAGGCAATGGACAGGTAACCTCAACCCTAGCACGGCCTCGATGACGCTATGGCGTCAGCGAGACTCGACGTTCAGGTCCAGGCCGCCCAGGCTTTTTCCAGGCGCTTGGCCCGCGGGCCCCGGGCGATCTCCAGCAGCTTGCCGTCGCGCCGCCAGACCGTCGCCAGCTCGGCAGGTCCTGCGGCGAAGGCGTTGTCCAGCTCGCCATGCAGGGCCGCGAACTGGGCGAACAGCCCGGCCAGCAGCAGATGGGTCGCCGGCTGCGCCGCCGGCTGGCGCGCCACCTCGGCGCAACCCGCCAGCAGGCCGAGCAGACGCAGGCGCAGCTCCTGGGGCCAGGCCTGTTCCTGGGCGACGCCAAGCAACCAGGCGCTGATCGCCGTCAGCACATGCAGGTCCTCCAGGGTACGGAAGGGTTTGACATAGGCCTCCCAGCCATCGCCCGCCAGCAGTTCGCAAGACGCCTGCTCCAGGTGCAGCCGGGCGTGACCGATGTCCGGCATCAGCGGTAACGCCGGCAAGGGTTCGATGCGCACCCCCGGCGCGCCGTTATGCACAACGCAGAGCGCCAGGCGCGGCAGTTCGCCGGCGGCCTCGGTCCGCGCCGCCACCAGCAGCCAGTCGGCCGCCTCGGCCGCGGTGACGAAATCCTTGCGACCCGTAAGCGTCAGCCCGTCCAGGCGGGTCGCCATGTCCGCCGGCCGGGTGCTGCGATTCTCGGTCACGCAGAGCGCGCCGAGGGAGGCCGGCGCCGATGGCCAGAGCGCACGCAACGCGCCCTGGTAGCCGGCGAGAAAGGCCAGGCCAGGGGTCGCCGCCAGGCGTCCGCCGAGCAGCGCCAGCTCGAAGGCACTGGCCTCGCCCAGGTGTTCCAGCAGGCGGGCGTACCAGAGGTCCAGGGCCGCGGCGGGCAGGCGCGGCTGGGGGGCGAGCAGGTGTTGCCAGGGCATAAAAGAGTCCTCGATCGCTGTCATGCAAGCATCACCAAAGGTTCACCGGGGTGACACCGGGGCTGCCTAACGTGAGCTTGCACAACAAAGTCGACTGGCCGCAACCCATCAGGCTGGCTAACGGAGGCTCACCCATGACCCAGATCGCCCGCACCCGCGACCGCACCACCCCGGAACGCCGCCTACAGGCCGAGCGTCTGCTCGGCGCCACGGCCCTGCGCGAGGCCCAGGCCCTGCGCTTTGCCGTATTCAGCGCCGAGTTCGATGCCACGCTGCACGGCGCCGAGCTCGGCCTGGACATGGACGACTACGACCGCCACTGTGCCCATATCGGCGTGCGCGACCTGAACAGTGGCCGCCTGGTCGCCACCACCCGCCTGCTCGACCATCGCGCCGCTCAGGGTCTGGGACGTTACTACAGCGAAGAGGAGTTCAGCCTCCACGGTCTGGCCGGCCTGGAAGGCCCGGTCCTGGAAATCGGCCGCACCTGCGTCGACCCTGCCTACCGCAATGGCGGCACCATCGCCGTACTCTGGAGCGAACTGGCCGAGGTGCTGAACGAGGGCGGCTACCGCTACCTGATGGGTTGCGCCAGCATCCCCATGCAGGACGGCGGCATCCAGGCCGAGGCGATCATGCAGCGACTGCGCGAGCGCTACCTGTGCACCGAGCACTTGCGCGCGGAACCGAAAACCCCGCTGCCGCGCCTGGACCTGCCGGGCAATGTGATCGCCGAGATGCCGCCCCTGCTCAAGGCCTATATGCGCCTGGGCGCGAAGATCTGCGGCGAGCCCTGCTGGGACCCGGACTTCCAGGTCGCCGATGTTTTTATCCTGCTCAAGCGCGACGAACTCTGCCCGCGTTACGCCCGCCACTTCAAGGCGGCCGTCTGATGCTCGGCAACCTGCGCCTGGGCTTGCGCGGCCTGCGTCTGCTGCTCTGGTTGCTGGTCGGCAGCCTGCTGGCCGCCTACGTTGGCCTGCATGAACGCCTCTCGACCCAGGGCTTGCTGGCGCGACGCCAGCGGCTGATGCGTTTCTGGCTGGCCGGTCTGGTGCGCTGCCTGCCGTTCCGGGTCCGGGTGTCCGGCCAGCCACCCAGCGAACCGGCGCTCTGGGTCTGCAACCATGTGTCCTGGTGCGACATCCCCCTGCTCGGTGCCCTGCAGCCGATGTCCTTTCTGTCCAAGGCCGAAGTGCGGCAATGGCCGCTGGCCGGCTGGCTGGCGGAGAAATCCGGCACCCTGTTTATCCAGCGCGGCTCGGGGG
>DATDTH010000470.1:0-9494 GCA_035290985.1 Pseudomonas sp.
CGCACCTGGACGGCCTGCCGCTGAATTGGCAGCTCCGCCAGCGCGGCGGCCGCCTGCTCGAAGCCACGCTCAGTTCGCCGGACTACCGGCTGCATGCCCTGGCTGGCGGCCCGCCGTTGCGTCCGGGCATGCTGCGGGTCGCCGAGGGCGGCGTGGCCATCGAAGTGGAAGTCTGGGAGTTGCCGAGCCGCGAACTGGGCTCCTTCCTGACCGGCATCCCGGCGCCCCTGGGCCTGGGCAAGGTGCAACTGGCGGACGGCCGCTGGGAAACCGGCTTTATCTGCGAGCCTTACGGCCTGGAAGGCGCCTGCGATATCAGCCACTTTGGCGGCTGGCGCGCCTACCTGAAGAGCAGGGGCTGACGGGAGCACCAGCCCTTTGCCGGGGCGACGCCGCGGCCTTATGATCGGCAGGACCCGCACGATCCGTGCGGGCGACTCGCCCCTAGTGTGCCGCTAATATGAACGAACAGCTCTGCCCGCTTTGCGGCCAGCCCAACCGTTGCACCCAGGCCGATCCGCAGACGGCCCACCAGCCCTGCTGGTGCTTCACCGAGCGCATCCCTCCAGCCGTGCTGCAGGGCCTGCCGGAGGCCCTGCGCGATCGGCAGTGCCTGTGCCCTAACTGCGCCCGGGGCGCGCTCGAACACGCGCCCTCTGCCGAAGCCCCTACCTGATCGCGCCTGATCGGGTAGCATGCGGCCTCCTCCGACCCCGCCAGTACAGGGCTCGCCATGCGCCTCGACCGTTTTCTCAGCAACCTGCCCGCCTTCAGCCGCCAGGACGTTCGCCGCCTACTGGTCGGCGGCCAGGTCAAGGTCGATGGCCAGGTGACAGGCGACGGGCACCATGAGGTGCGCGAATTCAGCCGGGTGGACGTGGGCGAGCAGCTGCTGCAAGCCGGCACCCCGGCGCGCTATTTCATGCTGCACAAACCGCCGGGCTGCGTCAGCGCGACCCAGGATCCCGAGCATCCCACGGTGCTCGATCTGCTGAGGGAGAGCGACAGGCCCGGACTGCATCTGGCCGGACGCCTGGACTTCAACACCTCGGGGCTGGTGCTGCTGACCAACGATGGGCGCTGGTCGCGGCGCCTGACCCAGCCCGGGAGCAAACAGCCCAAGGTCTACCTGGTCGAAACCGAGCAACCCATAGGCCACGAATACGCCGAGGTCTTCGCCCGCGGCCTGTATTTCGCCTTCGAGGACCTGACCACCCAACCGGCCGAATTGACCCTGCTCGGTTCCCACTGCGCACGCCTGACCCTCTATGAAGGCCGCTATCACCAGGTCAAGCGCATGTTCGGGCACTTCAACAACAAGGTGCTGAATCTGCACCGGGAAAGCATTGGTTCGTTGCGTCTCGATCCTGCCCTGGCTCCCGGCGACTACCGCACCCTGGACAGGGCCGAGATAGAGGGGATCGTTCTCGAGTGACCGCCCGGCAGAAGCGTCCGACAATTGCGAATCAATGCTTGCACCTTACCGCTCATCCTGCTTGAATCAGCTCCAAGGTCCGGAATGTGACCAGTTAGTCAGCAACACACTCTAAGAAAGTTTTTTGCGCTTGCCGGCACCTTGAGTGCCTTGAAGGGACTGCCATCTAAGCCATGCCGAACACCCGCCTTGCGCGCGGTGATGCGCAGCGCTTCTAGTTCCCTGATCGCAAAAATGCCCGCCAATAACAATTCCAGTCGGCCAGCCTTATCGGATCGTCTCGGGCTGCTGATTGCCAGGCGCTTGCTTACCTGTCCTGTAGTTCGTGCAACGGAATGTGCCGTTGCGCGCTAAACAAACTGCACGTCAGAGGAATTGACATGAGTCCAGAAACCGCAGTGGTGAATATTCAGGGGCAATACCAAATCTACACGGAGTTCTATCACGCTGAAGGTGCCGAAAAGACCATCATCCTGGTCAATGGCTCACTGGCAACAACCGCATCCTTCGCCCAAACGGTGCGCTACCTCTACCCCCACTACAACGTGGTGTTGTACGACCAGCCCTACTCCGGCCAGTCGAAACCGCACAACCGCCATGAGCGACCGATCAGCAAGGAGGACGAGGCCTATATCCTGCTCGAACTGATCGAGCACTTCGCCGCGGAGCATGTGTTGTCGTTCTCCTGGGGTGGTGCCGCCACGCTATTGGCCTTGAGCTACCAGCCGCGGCGGGTCGAGAAAGCGGTGATCACCTCCTTCTCGGCGCGGCTCAATGGGTCGATGCGCGATTACCTGGAACAGGGGGTCACCTTCCTCGGCGCCTGTGATCGGCACAATATCGGCTGCCTGATCAACTCGACCATCGGCAAGCACCTGCAGTCGTTGTTCAAGCGCTTCAACTACCGCCATGTCATCAGCCTGGCCGAGCATGAGTACGCGCAGATGTGCTGCCATATCAGCGAGGTGCTGACCCAGGACAGCCAGTGCTATCTCAACTGCGCCGATGCCATCCAGACCCCGCTGCTGTTCATCAATGGCGAACTGGACGAATACACCAGCACCGAGGATGCCCGCCTGTTTATCGGCCGGGCCAAGGAATGCCACTTCAGCACCATCGCGAATACGGGCCACTTCCTCGACCTGGAGCACAAGGCGGCCTGGCTGGCAACGCAACAAGCTACCCTGGGCTTCCTGCAGACGCCGGCCCGCATGATCCGCAGCAAAAGCGTCCAACCCCAGGAGGTCCAGGCTTTGGCCGGCTAGCCAGCCCAGGATCTGACCAGCAGCAGTCAGGCAAGGAAAAGGGAGCCTCGGCTCCCTTGGTCCTGTTGCCTCGTTTTATGCCCTATTGCGGGACGATCTCGCTCAGCAAGTCCGACGTCAAGGGGTTCTGCCGGTTGCGCAGTTGCTCGGCGATCACCCGGTTTGGCCGCGGAAGACGGCAACCACTGCCCTGCGGCTCTCGTGCGACTTTTTAGCCGTGCAGTGCAGCCGTACGGTTCTTTAAAAAGCCGCTTTAAAAGCCGCTTTCCCGAATCACGATCGCCATCGCCTGGCGCATGAAATTCCACAACATGCTGCTGTGCCCGGCATCGATATGACCCACTACCGGTGTCAGTTGCTGTACATCGGCTTGCGCCACGCGCAGCGTCACGCGGTACAGCGCTTCGTGCGCCAACAACTCGCCGCGTGGGGTGCTGCGGGCCGCGATCGGGCCGCCATAAACCGATGCCAGCATCGCTTCGGGCAAGACCCGGCTGGCCGAATTATCGATGCCGGTGACTATCGCATCGATCCCGACGGTATCGGGTCGACGCATCATCAAGCGCACCGTGGCGCCGACTTCAATGCGCCCGATGTCGGACTCATGGACGAATAAATGAGCCTGTGAATCGGCGCCGCCTATGACCCGTCCCAGCACATGTCGCGGTCCGAGCCAGGAGCCGGGAAAGATGCCGCGATCTAGATCCCGAACAATGCCGGCGTGCGGCGCGCGTACCGTAAGACGTGCGCGCTCCTGGTTTTGCAGCGCTTGCGCGGCAATCGCCGCGGCCAGTTGCTGTTCGAGCACAGGCGCCATTTCGCGCAACTCCACATTGCCGATCGATCCGGCCAGTTGCGACTGCAAGCCAGCGATCCGGCTTTGCAACTGCTGCCACTGGTTCTCAATCTGAGGATCGCTGAGGATAAAGAGCGGCTCTCCCGCGCGCACCGCCTGGCCGTCGGCGACCAGGATCCGCGACAGACGCGACGGCATCGGTGGATACAGGCGGCTGTATTGGCCCGCTTGCCAGTAGCCCTCGGCGACCACCTCAGAGCGCCACGGCAACGCCAATGCACTCAGCGCCAGCAACAGCACACAGGCACTAACGGCCGCGCGCGGGCGCCAGCTCGCGCGGATTTGCCACCATGCGCCCAGCTCGTTCCACAGCGGCCGCAACACGAACCAGACGATTTCGACCACGAACAAGATGACCCCGGCCAGTTTGAAAAAGAAAAAATAAACCGCCGCGGCAATCCCGGCAAACAGGACCATGCGATAAACCCAGGTCAGGTAGGCGTAGAAACTCAGCCAACGCCGGCGCGATTCGAGTTGCGGGTCGGGCATCGGATCCTCGACCCCGAGCAGCGAACGTCGCAATTGCCAGCGGCCGATGGCAAAACTGCGCTCGGACAAGTTGGGAATGTCGAGCGCATCCATAAGCAAGTAATAGCCGTCAAAACGCATGAAGGGGTTCAAGTTGATCGCCAAAGTGCTGATCCAGGTGACGGCGGCCAGGATGTAGGCCGCGCTCTTGAGTGCGCCGTCCGGCGCCACGCTCCAGACCAGGGCTGCGAGCGCGGCCAGCATCAGTTCGGCCACCACCCCGGCGCCGCCGATGGCCAGCCGGGCGCGACGCGATTTTAGTTTCCAGGCTTCGGACGTGTCGGTATAGAGCAGCGGCCATAGCAGCATCATGGCGACGCCCATGGTCGGCACGCGCACGCCGAAATGCCTGCACGTATAGGCATGCGCCAGTTCATGCAATATTTTGGTCAGCGCCAGTGCCAGCGCGTAATACAGGGCGCCTTCCCAGGAAAAAAAATACAGGAAGGTTTGGGAAAACGTGGCCCATTGATCGAGCACGCGCCACAGCGCGGCCGTACACAGCAGGCCAAGCCAAAAGAACAAGGATGGCCGAAACAGTGGCGCAAAATAGCGCCCGGTGCGCGCCAGGAAAGCTTCCGGCTTGACCAGTGGAATGCGGAAAAACAGGTAGTGGTGCAGCAGCCATTGCCAGCGCGATAACGTGCGCCGCAGGGCGATGCGTTGCAATTCAGCGCGCAATCGCGCCGCATCGGCGCGCAGCAACTCATTGGCTTGCAAGAAGTACTGTAAGCCGGTGACATCGTCGGGCTCGGGGGCCAGTACCGTCTCGCGCGCAACTTGCTCGCACAAGGTGGCCGCCGCCATGCCCGCGCGCCAACGCGAAAGCATTTCGAATTCGAGCCAGCCGATGCGAAAGAATCGATTGCGCACCGGGTCGATCAAATGCCAATGCGGGGTGCCATCCTGGCCGCGCGGCGCGGTTTCCAGCTTAAGGTCTTCGCGCAAGGCCAGCAGGGTTACGGCGGCCAGGTCCGGCAGGCTGTGCAAGCTATTCGATTCAGACATATTTTCGCAGTGTTCTCAAATCGTTAGGGCGACGGCCCTGCGGTGCGTTGCAGCAGCATAGCGCTGTCCTGCTCGCGAAAGGGGATCGACAAGCCCTCGGGCGCCAGGGCCGTTCAGCAGGATCAAGCCGGGGCCTATCTGCTCCAGCGCGCGGTTAAAAGCACCTCGATGCGGGAGCTGGCGCGGGCGCACCGCCTATGCGGCGCCAGGGCCGCGTCCGGTCCGCGGCACCTGCACGCCGCATGCGAAAAGAAGCGCCGGATCAATGCCCATTAGATCGAAAGTAAGCATCAAAAAAACAAGGGCTTGCAATGCAATTTACAAAGATGATGTTATGTCGCTATCACTCGGGTTATTTACCAGGTCGTTGTGTGACGAGCATGGGCCCGATCCGGTCGAGCCAAGGTCCGGCTGCGGTTAAAAGCATCTATCTGCTCAAATTCCAGCCCGAGACGGCCAAGCACGCTACGCTGCAAGCGTGAACAGGATGTGAAGTTACCCATGAACATGCAGAAGTATCATTTCATCTCGGGCTTGCCCCGCTCCGGCTCAACCTTGCTCGCCGCGCTCTTGCTGCAAAACCCGCGTTTCCACGCCGGCATGACCAGCCCCATCGGTTCGCTCTACAGCAGCATGCTGCAGCAATTTGGCGCCGGCAGTGAATTCGGTGCGGTCATCAGCAAGGACGAGCGCCGACGCCTGGTGCGCGGGCTGTTCGAATCCTATTACGCCAACCAGGCCGACAAGGCCGTCATCTTCGATACCAACCGCATGTGGAGCGCGCACATGCCCATGCTGATGGACCAATTCCCCGGTGCCAAAGTGATCGCCTGCGTGCGCAATCTGGCCTGGGTCATGGACAGTATCGAACGACAATACCGCGCCGACCCTTACGAGATCACCCGCCTGTTCAACGACGACATCGAGCGGGCAACCGTGTACAGCCGTGTCGAAACCCTGGCTTTGCGTAACCGCATGGTTGGCTTTCCCTGGACCGCCTTGAAGGATGCCTTCTACGGCGAGCATGCGGGGTCGATCCTGCTGGTCGAATACGATCTCCTGGCGCAGGCGCCGGCCAAGGTGCTCTCGCTGATTTACGACTTTCTGGGCGAAGAGCCCTTTGCCCACGACGTCGAAAATGTCCACTACGATGCGCCCGAATTCGATGCTCCGCTCGGCATGCGCGGCTTGCACAAGGTCCGTTCGAGCGTGAGTTTCGCTGCCCGCGACACACTCTTGCCGCCTGATTTATTCGATCAGTACGCCCAGCTGTCGTTCTGGAAAGATGCCAAAAATAGCCGCAGTCACGTCATCGCGGTTAAATCAACGCCGGTATAGACAGGAAACGCCCCATGCCACGCTTGCCCAAAGACTTAGCCGACACCCCGGAATCCCAAGGCGAGCGTACCCCGCAAGGCGGCCTTATGAAGCCGCGCCGCAGCATGATGGCCCTGGAGTCGCGCATCGTATTCGATGGCGCCTTGGCGGCCGATGTGGCGCTGGCGAACGTCGGACTGGGCGCGGCGCAGGATGCGACCGGGGTGGCTGACGCGCCGGCGCTGGCCGCGGTGCCGGTCGCGCTGGCGCCGACGCGCGACATCGTGTTCATCAATGCCAGTTTGCCCGAGTGGCAAAAGCTGGCCGATAGCGCAGCGCCCGGCGCCGAAGTGATACTGATCGATGCGTTTTCGAACGGTGTCGAGCAAATCAGCGCGGTACTCCAGCAACGCACCGATGTCGGCGCCATTCACATCATGACCCATGGCGGAGAAGGCTATCTCTTGCTCGGCGATACGGTGCTGTCTTCCGCCAACCTGGCGCAGTACGGCGCCGACCTGACGGCCATCGGCGCCGCGCTCGCGCCTGGCGGCGATATTCTGTTGTATGGCTGCGACGTCGCCGACGGCGACCAGGGACAGGATTTTGTTAGCCGCCTGGCAGAATTGACCGGCGCCGACGTGGCCGCCTCCGACGACACCACGGGCGCGGGCGGCGACTGGGAGCTCGAATACCGGGCCGGCGTGCTGGAAACCCGCTCCATGAGTCCGATCGGGTATGGGTACGACCTGGCGACCTATATGGTCACCAGCCTGGACGATTCCGGCGCCGGAACCCTGCGCGAGATAGTCGGCACGGCCAATGCCGATGGCGTGGCCGACACCATAGTGTTCGATCCGTCCTTGTTCACCGCCGGTGCGCAAACCATCACCCTGACCACCGGTGAGATGGACATAGCAGGGGACGACGATGCCGATGCCATCACCATAGTCGGCCCCGGCGCCCATCTCCTGACCATCAGCGGCGACAACAACTCCCGCATATTTTCCGCGCTCGGGTCGGGGAGCCCCAATATCTCCCCGGCGGTCCTGTCGGGGATGACATTGACCAATGGCGTGGCCTCGGGCGGTTACGGTGGCGGTGCGATTGCAGCCATCTATTCGGGTAGGCTGACGCTCGACAATATGATCATCAGCAACAACACCGCCAACTATGGCGGCGGCGGTGTCTTCACCAGCAGTGGCGGCGGCCTGGTAATCCGCAACTCCAGTTTCACTGGCAACTCATCGGGCTATGAGGGCGGCGGCTTGCAGGCCTACTCAGACGGCGACGATATCACCATCACCAACTCTACCTTTTCCGGCAATACATCGGTCCGCAGTGGCGGTGGCCTGTACCTTACCGGGCCATCGACGACCATCACATTGAGCAATTTGACGGTCGATTCGAATACCGCCAACAGTAGCGGTTTCGCGGGCGGGATGGTGGGCGGCGGCCTCTCTTTCGGATCTGTCGCCTCGGCCAGTCTGATCAACTCGACCATCACCAGAAACAGCATTCTGTCGACCGCCACTGCCAGCGGCGGCGGCGGTCTGGGCATGCTGAACTCGACCGGGGTCACGGTAACCAACAATATCATTGCCGATAACTCGACCGCCAAGCCGTACAACGCCGCGCATTCGGCAGGCAATGGCAGCGATATTTTCTTGAGAAATTCCATCGTTGGCGGCTCCAACAATATATTCACCGGGATTGGCCTGTACAAGGCGCAGCCCGGCGGCGCGATCACCTCGACCAATAACATGACCGGGACGATTTCCGTATTGCCCACCCTGGGGGCGCTGGTCAACAACGGGGGTTTGGTCGAGACGCGCTCGATCGATGCCAGCGGTTCGGCCGACAATGCCGGCACCGCCACCGGCGCACCGACTGTCGATGGGCGCGGCTATGTGCGCGGCGGGAGCATCGACATCGGCGCTTACGAGGTCAGTAATGCCGGCACCTTCAATTTTTCCGGCAGCCTGTTCCCTGCTAATGGCTTTATCGACGTCCCAGCCAGTAATAACCTGATCATCGACTTTGGCCAGGCCGTCACTGCCGTGGTCGCCCACAATATCGTTATCCACAATGCGGATAATTCAATCTTCGAAACCATTCCTGTCACCGATGGCAGGGTCACTATCGGTGCCGGGGCAGGTGGTGCCAATTCCCAGGTGACGATCAACCCGACAGGGAACTTTGCGGGAGGCGCCGGCTACTATGTGCTGATCGACGCGGGCGCATTTATCGATGACGACGCGAATATTTTCAATGGCATGCTGTTAACGACGACCTGGGCCTTCACATCGATTGCGGCTGCATCGCCAACTGTCACTGATGCCAGGGTCAGCATTTCCGGCGCCACCGGCACCGGCGGCGCCTACAAGATCGGCGACACCATCACCGCCACCTGGAACAACACGGCCGGTGGCGACAATAACGCTGGCGTGACCGGGGTCACGGTCGATTTCAGTCAGTTCGGCGGCGGTGCCGCGGTGGCTGCGACCAACAGTTCCGATACCTGGAGCGCGACCTATACGATCACCGCCGGCGCGATCGACGCCGGCAACCGCAATGTCAGTGTCACCGCCACCAACGGCGATCCGGCCACCACGGCCGACACCAGCAACGCCACAGTCGACAGCATCGCCCCCGTCGTCAGCAATGCCAGCATCAGTATTTCCGGCGCCAGCGGCACCGGCGGTGCCTTCAAGATCGGCGACACCGTCACCGCGACCTGGGACAACTCGGCCTTCGGCGACGATAACAGCGACAGCATCAGCGGCGCGACGGTGGACTTTTCTGCCTTCGGCGGCGGCGCGGCCGTGGTGGCCAGCAACAACTCCGACACCTGGAGCGCGACCTATACGATCACCGCCGGCGCGATCGATGCCGGTAACCGCAATGTCAGCGTCACCGCCACCGACAATGCCGGCAACACCACCACCACGGCCGATACCAGCAACGCCACAGTCGACAGCATCGCCCCCGTCGTCAGCAATGCCAGCATCGGTATTTCCGGCGCCAGCGGCAGCGGCGGCGCCTTTAAAATTGGCGACACCGTCACCGCGACCTGGGACAACTC
>DATDTH010000471.1:0-6091 GCA_035290985.1 Pseudomonas sp.
CCCCGCCTCGACCGCGCTGAGCAGCAACAAGCCGTCCGTCGTCAGGCAGGCGAGCAGACGCGCCAGGGTGTTGGCCGCGCGTTCGGCGGAGAAATACATCAGGACGTTGCGGCAGAGGATCAGGTCGACCTCGGCCAGCCCCAGCCCGGGGTTGGGCAATGGGGCATTGGCCAGGTTGTGCTGGATAAAACGAATGCGCCCACGCCACTGGGGTTTGACCTGCCAGGAGCGCTCGACGGCCTGGAAATGCCGGGTGCGAAAGCTGTCTTCATTGCGGCGAAAGGCATTCTGGCCATAGGTGCCGAGTTCGGCCCGGGCGAGGAAGGCGGCGTTGATGTCGCTGGCGATGAGTTCCAGGGTCCAGGCCTGGCTCTCAGCCCCGAGCAGTTGATCCAGCAGAAACAACAGGCTGTAAGCCTCCTCCCCGGTGCAACAGGCGGCACTCCACAGCCGCAAATAGCGCTGGCCGGCGCGACGCCGGCGGGCGATCAGCGGCACCAAGTGGTGTTGGGTCAGCCAGGTGAAGGCCTCGGCATCCCGGCAAAAATAGGTCTCGCCCACGGTGAAGGCCGGTGTCAGGACCTGCAACTGGGCCTCGCTCCAATCGGCGAAGGCCAGGTTCTCGAGCCAGGGACCGACATCGTCGATCTCCAGTTCCATGGCCAGCAGGTGCAGACGACGCAGCAGATCGACACCCCGGCGGCCGGCAAAATCCACCCCCATATGCTGGTGGACCTTGTGCACCAGCACCTCGAGCACCCGCGCCGAGCAATGGGCTTCAAGACGGGGCATCGGTCGCTCCTCGACTGTCCAACAAGGCCGCATCCAGTTGCTCGTCATCGGCATCGGACAGCACCTGTTCGACGTCCTGGATCAACAACAGGCCTTCCTCGGTGCGCAGCACGCCCTTGAGCAACCGCGAGGGCACGCTAGGGTGAGGGGCGGGGGCGAAATCCTGGATGGCATAGCGAGACGCCGATTCGACCCGGTCGACCGGCAGCAGCAGATCGCGATTGGTGGTTTTCAGCCAGATGAAGGGTTGCCAGAGCAGCAAGGGCGGCGATGGCCAGTCGAAACGCCGGGCCAGGTCCACCACCGGCAGGATCCGGCCCTGCACATTGACCACCCCCAGGACAGTAGCGGGCGCGCCGGGCAAGGGGCTGCAGAGCAAGGCTGGCAAGACCCGGACCACATGCGCGAGCGAGACGGCAAGGTGCTGTTCCGCCAGCCAAAAAGGCAACACAAGATAACTCTCCATACTGCATCCCTGTTGCCGTTTCTCGTATCTTCACCGTTCACCCTAGCTCAGTCGTCCGGCGCGTCCAGTGCGGCGGGCTTGGTTTCCGTTAGCCTCTGGGTGAAAGCCGCCGCAGGCCTGGGCTTCAGGTCATAAATTTTTCCACGCCAGTTTTATGCCGCGGCGCCAAAGTATTGTTTCATTTCGCTTTCCCTTCATTTGTCGAGTCCAAAATTCAAGGCGCAGCCCCCTGAACACGAAGCCGGCTAGCCCAAAATGCAACCTCGCGGTCACATCTGCGGCCGCAGATTCGTCAGCGCCTGCCGTATCGCTGCGCGGGTGGCTTCGCTCAGGGGGACCATGGGCAAACGGCAGTCTGGCTCGCACAGCCCGAGCAACGAGGCCGCATATTTGATGCCCGCAGGGTTGGGCTCGCCGAACAGGGCCGCATGCACCGGCACCAGCCGTTCGTGAAGACTCAAGGCGGCGGCGAAGTCCTGCCGTCGACAGGCGTTCTGCAACTGCGCGCACTCGGCCGGCAGGATATTCGCCGTGACCGAAATGCAACCGCCGCCGCCCGCGGCGTTATAGGCCAGCGCCGTGATGTCGTCGCCGGAGAAATAGCTGAAATGCTTCTGGATGCGCATCCGCTCATGGCTGATGTGGGCGAGATCCCCCGTGGCATCCTTGACCCCGACCACCCGTGGCAGTTGCGCCAGGCGTGCCAGGGTGTCGGGCAACACATCCACTATGGTGCGGGGCGGGATGTTGTAGATCAGCAGCGGAATGTCCAGGGCATCGTGCAAGGCCTTAAAATGCTGGAACAGCCCTTCCTGGGAGGGCCGGTTGTAATAACCGGCCACCGCCAGCACCCCATCGACCCCGGCTTCCTGGGCGTGGCGGGCATAGCGGATAGCCTCGACCGGGTTGTTCGAGCCCGCGCCGGCGATCACCGGCACACGGCCCGCGTTCTCGTCCAGCACTATGGCCAATACCCGCCGGTATTCCTGCTCCGACAAGGTCGGCGCCTCCCCCGTGGTGCCGATCGGCACCAGCCCGTGAATGCCATTGTCGATCTGGAACGCGACCAGCGCGCGCAGTGCCTGCTCATCCAGTTCGCCTTCGCGAAACGGGGTGATCAGGGCGGTGTAGGCTCCGTGAAACATGGTGAGACTCCTGGGTTGCGGGGGAAAAAATGCAGGCAATAAAAAACCCGGTGGCGAGAGTCGCGACCGGGTTTTGTTGGATCCGGGTGAATTACCCAGGCAAAACCGAGCCGCAAGAAGGTTTGCTCTTCTTGCAGCGTTTGGATGCCTCGAGGTTTTGCAGATAAGACAGGCTGAACATGCGGGTGATCCCATTGATCGAGGGCCGACTCTAGCACAGCGAAACCGGGTCAATACAGCCACGAATTCGCTGCCTCACAGACCGGCCACTAGACCCAGATCAAGAACAGTCCCGCCCTGGCCGGCTAGAATTCGCGCCCCCCCAGTTCGCCCGGCCTTTAGCATGAGCCCCCATAGCCCCCATAGCCCCGAATTGCTGGCGCCCGCCGGCAGCCTGAAAAACATGCGCTACGCCTTCGCCTACGGCGCCGACGCCGTCTATGCCGGGCAGCCGCGCTACAGCCTGCGCGTGCGCAACAACGAGTTCGATCACGCCAACCTGGCCCTGGGCATAGACGAGGCCCATGCCCAGGGCAAGCGCTTCTACGTGGTGGTGAACATCGCCCCGCACAACGCCAAGCTGCGCACCTTTCTCAAGGACCTCGAGCCGGTGGTGGCCATGGGGCCGGATGCGCTGATCATGTCCGACCCCGGGTTGATCATGCTGGTGCGCGAGCACTTTCCGCAGATGCCGATCCACCTGTCGGTGCAGGCCAACGCGGTGAACTGGGCCAGTGTTGAGTTCTGGCGTCGCCAGGGCCTGAGCCGGGTCATCCTGTCGCGGGAACTGTCCCTGGAGGAAATCGCGGAAATCCACCAGCAGGTGCCCGAGATGGAACTCGAGGTGTTCGTCCACGGGGCGCTGTGCATGGCCTATTCCGGGCGCTGCCTGCTGTCGGGCTACCTGAACAAGCGCGACCCCAACCAGGGCAGTTGCACCAATGCCTGCCGCTGGCAATACAAGGCCGAGGAGGCGCAGCAGAACGAGCTGGGCGAGCTGGTGCCGCGCACCGCCTCGGCCGCCATCGCCGTGCAGCAGGTCGAGCCGACCCTGGGCACCGGGGCGCCCACCGACAAACTGTTCCTGCTGGAGGAACAGAATCGCCCGGGCGAATACCTGGCGGCCTACGAGGACGAGCACGGCACCTACATCATGAACTCCAAGGACCTGCGCGCCGTGCAGCATGTCGAGCGTCTGGTGGCCATGGGCGTGCACTCGCTGAAGATAGAGGGTCGCACCAAGTCCCACTACTACTGCGCGCGCACCGCCCAGGTCTACCGCCAGGCGATCGACGATGCCGTCGCCGGCCGGCCGTTCGACCGCGGGCTGATGGATAACCTCGAATCCCTGGCCCAGCGCGGCTACACCGAGGGCTTCCTGCGCCGCCATGTGCACGATGAGTACCAGAACTACCAGCGCGGGCATTCCCTCTCCGATCGCCAGCAATTCGTCGGCGAATTCACCGGCGAGCGCCGTGACGGCTGGGCCCAGGTACGGGTCAAGAACCGCTTCGCCGTCGGCGACTGGCTGGAATTGATGACGCCCCAGGGCAACTGGAACCTGCGCCTGGAACGCTTGCAGAACGGCCAGGGGCAGGCAGTGTCGGTGGCACCGGGCGATGGCCATGTCCTCTACCTGCCGGTGCCCGAGGAGGTCGAACTGGGCTATGCCCTGCTGATGCGCTACCTGGACCCCGGCATCGCCGAGCCCGCAGAGGTCCTGTAGCGTGCCGACAAGCACCCCCGCTTTTCATCATGGGGGGCGCCGTGCCTTCAGGCCTCCAGGGCCGCGGCCGGGCCGAAGAACTCGTGATGGCTCTGCGCCTCAGGCACCCCCAGCGCTCGCAGGTGCCGCTTGACCTGGGCCATAAAGGGCTGGGGCCCAAGGAAGTAGGCATCCAGGTCGCGCTCGGCGGGCAGCCAGTCGGCCAACTGCTTCTGGCTCAGGAAACCCGTGGCATCGGCCAGGTCACCCGCGCGCGGCTCGCTGTAGCAGACGAAGTGGCGGATCTGCGGGTGCTGCACCGCCAGCGCCTGGACCCAGTCGCGAAACCCGTGCACGCCGCCATGGCGTGCGCAGTGGATGAAATGGATCGGCCGGCCCGAGGGCAAGGCCGCTTCCAGCATGCTCAGGGCCGGGGTGATGCCGACGCCCGCGCTGATCAGCGCCAGGGGCTTGGCGGAGGGCCGCAGGACGAAGGCCCCCGCTGGGGGAAACAGCTCCAGCCGATCGCCTTCCTGCAGCCGGTCGTGCAAATGGTTGGATACCCGCCCACCGGGCTCGCGCTTGACGCTGATGCGGTACTCCCGGCCGTTGGGCGCCGCCGACAGGGAGTAGTTGCGCCGCACTTCCTCACCCTCGAGGAACAGCCGCAGGCCGATGTACTGGCCGGGCAGGAAATCCGGCAGCCCCTGGCCATCCTCCGGTTGCAGGTGGAAGGAGGTGATCTCCTCGCTCTCGCGCACCTTGAGCGCGATGCGGAACACCCGAGCGCCGCGCCAGCCGCCGGGTGCGGCGGCATTGGCGGCATAGACCGCCTCCTCGGCCTGGATCAGCAGATCGGCCAGCTGCTGGTAGGCGGCCGCCCAGGCCTCGATCACCGCGTCCGTGGCCACCGCCTCGCCCAGGACCTCGCGGATGGCGCGCAGCAGGCAGGCCCCGACTATCGGGTAGTGCTGCGGCAGGATTTGCAGCGACACGTGCTTGGCGATGATCTGCCCCACCAGCGGACCGAGCGCCTCCAGCCGGTCGATATGCCGGGCATACATGAGTACGCCATTGGCCAGGGCCCGTGGCTGTTCACCGCTGGCCTGGTGGGCCTGGTTGAACAACGGTCGCACTTCGGGGTACTCGGCCAGCATGATGCGGTAGAAGTGGGTGGTCAGCGCCTCCCCGCCGGCTTCCAGCAGGGGGACTGTGGCTTTGACCAACTCACGGTGATGGATGGACAGCATAGGCAACCTCGTTTTTTTTAGGTATGGCGCGGGGATGGGGGAACAGCGACCCTGCCATGGCGACGACTGCGCCATGCTAAAGTCCTCCACACCCTCGCGAACCCATTACACTTCACGAAACATGCCAGAATTTATTCCTTTATAATCAATAATCTATGCTTTAGTGAGTTAATTTGACCGCAAACAGAACAGGTCCTAATGACTCAACGAGGTCAATTTGACTGCCCATCCGCTGCTAACTGCCCTGCTCCCCCTGGTCGACGATCTGAGCCGCGACCTGCCCGAAGGCGAGCGCTATCGGCGCCTGCTCCAGGCCCTGCGCGGCCTGATGCCGTGCGACGCTACCGCACTGCTGCGCCTGGAGGGCGAGACCCTGGTGCCCCTGGCCGTCGATGGCTTGAGCACCGATACCCTGGGGCGGCGGTTCAAGGTCGCCGAGCATCCGCGCCTGGTCGCCCTGCTCGCCCAGGCCGGACCGACCCGTTTCGCCGCCGACTGCGGCCTGCCCGACCCTTACGACGGCCTGGTCGAGGGGCACAGCGGCCAGCTGGAGGTTCACGACTGCCTCGGCTGTCCCCTGTTCATCGATGATCGTCCCTGGGGGCTGCTGACCCTGGACGCCCTGAACCCGGCACGCTTCGGCCAGCTCGACCTCGATAACCTGGAGACCTTCGCGCGCCTCGCGGCGGCCACGGTCAAGGCCACCGAGCGCCTGCAGGCCCTGGCCCGGCGC
>DATDTH010000472.1:0-6439 GCA_035290985.1 Pseudomonas sp.
CCTTGTTCACACGACCAGTCGCAGTATCTGGCCTCCTGGGGCGAAGCGTTGTATTCTTACCAAATCGTTATCGACGTTTTTAGGGTACGAAAATGGCCGCTACCGCCACCTTATCCAGCAAGTTCCAGATATCCATTCCCAAAGCCGTGCGCGAAGAACAGCACTGGGAAGCCGGGCAGGAATTCGTGTTCATTCCCAAAGGCAAGGGCGTGCTGGTGATGCCCGTGCCCGAGCTGGACCAGTTGGCCGGCATCGCCAAGGGCGCACGCACCGATGACTACCGCGACCGCGGGGACCGCTACTGATGACTGCACCTTTGCGCGTGGTCGATACCTCGGCCTGGATCGAATGGCTCATCGGCAGCGCGCTCGGCAAGAAGCTGGGCAAGCAGTTCCCGGACAAGCCACAGTGCATAGTGCCGACCATAGTGCAGCTCGAACTGTCCAAGTGGCTGATGCGCGAGCTCGGCGAGGAACAGGCCGACCAGGTGATCGCCTACACCCAGAAGTGCGTTGTCGTGCCCCTGGACACCGCCATCGCCCTGCTCGCGGCGGACCTGCACCGCGAACACAAGCTGGCCACCGCCGATGCCATCGTGTACGCGACTGCGCGCCACCAGCGCGCGGAACTGCTTACCTGCGATGTGCACTTCAAAGGGTTGCCGGACGTGGCGTTGTTCGCCAAGACCGCTTCGGCAATGTAGACGGCTGGGTAGAGCTGCTGTACGGCGAAACCCAGCGCTGGCCATGCAGGGTTTCGCCCCCCCTTTTCCCTAAAAGAATACGGCTCTACGCCAGCCTACCTCTTCGCGGGCCCTGGGCCTTGCTCGATGGGTATCGCTGCGCTCAACCTAGGCGGCCCCACCCATCCTACGCGGCCCCTCATCCTACGCACCGCGGAACCCTGCCCGCGCATCTGGCGCCTTTCTTGCACTGTCCATTGCGACCTAAAAACACTGGCATCTGGCCCAGAAAGCGCGCGCAGTGGTTCCCCTGGGGCTAGGCTACTCGAACGATCGACTGCCGCCCCGCGCGGCTCAGGCGCTGCTCTTCTCCTTCGCACACCGAGGATGATGTCGCCATGAATATCGTCAATGCCCGCCTGCGTGGCCATAGCGGCCTGTTTCGCATCGAATTGGCGCAGACGCGCATCGCCGCCCTGGTCGAGCAGCCGCAACAGGTCCAGCCCACCGCGGACGAACTGGACGCGGCGGGCAACCTGGTGGTGCCGCCCTTCGTCGAGCCGCATATCCACCTGGACGCGACCCTGACCGCGGGCCAACCGAACTGGAACATGAGCGGCACCCTGTTCGAGGGCATCGAGCGCTGGGGCGAACGCAAGGCGCTGATCACCCACGCGGACAGCAAGACCCGCGCCCGCGCCACCATCGAGATGCTGGTCGACCATGGCATCCAGCACGTGCGCACCCATGTCGACGTCACCGACCCCAGCCTCGCGGCCCTCGCGGCGCTGCTGGAAGTGCGCGAGGAAACCCGGCACCTGATTGACCTGCAGATAGTCGCCTTCCCCCAGGAAGGCATCGAGTCCTTCAAGGGCGGTCGCGACCTGATGGCGGCCGCGATCGAGATGGGCGCCGACGTGGTCGGTGGCATTCCGCATTTCGAAAACACCCGCGAGCAGGGCGTCAGCTCGATCAAATTCCTGATGGACCTGGCCGAGCGCAGCGGTTGCCTGGTGGACGTGCATTGCGACGAGACCGACGATCCGCAGTCGCGCTTTCTCGAGGTGCTCGCCGAAGAGGCGCGCGTGCGCGGCCTGGGCCCGCGGGTCAGCGCCAGTCACACCACCGCCATGGGTTCCTACGACAACGCCTATTGCGCCAAGCTGTTTCGCCTGCTCAAGCAGTCGCAGATCAATTTCATTTCCTGCCCGACCGAGAGCATTCACCTGCAGGGGCGCTTCGACAGCTACCCAAAGCGCCGCGGCCTGACCCGTGTCGCCGAGCTCCAGCGCGCCGGGATGAACGTCTGCTTCGGCCAGGATTCCATAGTCGACCCCTGGTACCCCCTGGGCAATGGCAACATCCTGCGGGTGCTGGAGGCCGGCCTGCATATCTGCCATATGCTCGGCTACGAAGACCTGCAGCGGGCCCTGGACCTGGTCAGCGAGAACAGCGCCAGGACCCTGCAACTGGGTGACGCCTATGGCCTGGAGCCGGGGCGACCGGCCAACCTGTTGATCCTCTCCGCCGCCAGTGACTATGAGATGCTGCGCAGCCAGGGCCAGGTGCTGGTGTCCCTGCGGGCCGGTAAATTGCTGATGCGCCGCACGCCGGCCACGGTGGTACGGGCCGCGGACGGCACGCCGACACTTTAAAAGTAAAAACTGGAACTGCTTCCTATTCGAGATCACGGCAATCTGCTAGCAGGCTGCGGTACAATCATGGCGTGAGGCCATCTCACGCATAGGTTCGATGCGGCATGGCCGGCTCTGCTACAGGACGGCAATCGATCACCATGATTCTTCATTTCATCCAAGGGGCGGCGGTGCTGCTGGCGTTGTGCTGGCTGCAGACGGTCAGCGCGCGCCTGTTGAGCGGACACCGCTGCGCCGCGCAACTGGTCTCCGGGCTGCTGTTCGGCGGCACCTGCATGATTGGCATGCTGACGCCCATCACCTCGCACCTGGGGCTGATCTTCGATGCGCGCACCGTGGTGCTGAGCATGGCCGGCCTGTTCGGCGGCCCGCTGGTGGCCGCTGTCGCCGCGCTGATGGCCGGCAGCTACCGTCTCTGGCTGGGTGGCGCCGGCGCCCTGGTCGGCCTGGGCAACGTCCTGGTGCCGGCGCTGCTCGGCCTGGCCTACCGCTATCTGCACCGCCATCACCGGGTGAAGATCGGGGTCTGGCAGCTGCTGCTCTTCGGCCTGCTGGTACATGTGGTGGCCCTGGTGATGATGACCTCCCTGCCGATGGCCCAGGTCTCGTTCACCTTCGAGCAGGTCGGCTTGCCGATGCTCCTGGTGCTGCCCGTGGCCACCGTGATACTCGGTTTACTGCTCGAGGACATCGAACGCCGCCAACGCACCGAACGGGCCCTGGGCCTGAGCGAAGCCCATATGCGGGCGATCACCGGGGCCATTCCCGACCTGCTGCTGGTGGTGGACGAAGACGGCCGCTACCTCGAGGCGGTATTGCCCGGACAGAGCCGGCTGCATGCCGGCAATGCCGGCTTGGTGGGTCGGCGCCTGCATGAGGTGCTGTCGATCGGCGAGGCCGAGCGCTTCCTCGCCTTTATCCAGAAGACTCTGGCCAGCGCCAGCCCGCAGAAAATCGAATACTCGATGAAGACCCTGGGCGGCCCCAAGGTCTTCGAGGGCCGCGCCCAGCGCCTGGACACCCTGCTGGACGGCAAACGCGCGATCGTCTTCCTGGCGCGCGACATCACCGAGCGCGTGCATGTCGAGCTGGAGCGACGCATCGCCGCCATTGCCTTCGAGTCCCAGCAGGGCATGGTCATCACCGATGCCTGCAGCCGCATCCTGCGGGTCAACCAGGCCTTCAGCGCCATCACCGGCTACAGCGCCGAGGACGTCATAGGCCGGGAAACCCGCATGCTCAGCTCCGGGCGCCAGGGTCCCGAGTTCTACCAGGCCATGTGGCAGAGCCTGAACGAAACCGGGGTCTGGCAGGGCGAGATCTGGAACAGGCGCAAGAACGGTGAAACCTTCCCCGAGTGGCTGTCGATCAGCGCCGTGTGCGACGCCCAGGGGCTGGTCAGCAACTACGTGTCCTCGCTTACCGACATCACCGAACGCAAGGCCGCCGAGGACCGCATCAAGCACCTGGCCTTCTTCGACGCCCTGACCGGCCTGCCCAACCGCCGCCTGCTGCTCGACCGCCTGCAGCAGGCCCTGGCGGCCAGTGCCCGCAGTGGCCAGTTCGGCGCCCTGATGTTTCTCGACCTGGACAACTTCAAGAACATCAACGACCTGCACGGCCACCAGACCGGCGATCAAATGCTCTGCCTGGCGGCCGAACGCCTGGGCCACGCGGTGCGCGCCAGCGACACCGTGGCACGCCTGGGCGGTGACGAGTTCGTGGTGATGCTGGAAAACCTGAAAAGCCAGCCCGAGGAAGCCGCCGCCCAGGCCGAGCATATCGGCAAGCAGGTGCTGGCGGCCCTCGGCGAGCCCTACCAGGTCGACAGCCTGGAAATGCGCAGCAGCGTCAGCATAGGCGTGGTGCTGTTCAAGGATGAGAGTTGCGGCAGCGACGAGTTGATGAAGCGCGCCGACCTGTCGATGTACGAGGCCAAGACGGCCGGCAAGAACGCCCTGCGCTTCTTCGACCCGCATATGCAGGAGGCCGTCAGCGCGCGCCTGCGCCTGGAGGAGGAGATCCGCCTGGGCCTGGCGGCCGAGGAGTTCGTGGCCTATTTCCAGCCCCAGGTGGACGCGAACCGGGCCCTGATCGGTGCCGAGGTGCTGGTGCGCTGGCGCCATCCCCAATGCGGCCTGCTCGGCCCGGCGGCCTTTATTGCGGTGGCCGAACGCGCCGGCCTGATCGAGGAACTGGACTTCCAGATGCTGCAGCAGGCCTGCCGGCAATTGGCGCTCTGGGCCGGGCAGCCGGCCATGGCAAGCCTCAGCCTGTCGGTCAACCTCAGCGCGCGCCTGCTCTACCAGGCCGACTTCGTCGACCGCCTGCTGCAGTTGCTGGCGCACAGCGGTGCCGATCCGCGTCGGCTGAAACTGGAGCTGACCGAATCGCTGCTGCTCGACGACCTGCCCGGCGCCGTCGCCCGGATGGCGAGCCTGAAAACCCGGGGCATCCGCTTCGCGATCGACGACTTCGGCACCGGCTATTCGTCCATGGCCTACCTGCAGCAACTGCCGCTGGACCAGTTGAAGGTCGACCAGTCCTTCGTCCGCGCCCTGCCGGGGGATACCGGCAGCCTGGCGATCATCCGGGCGATCTGCGCCCTGGCCACCAGCCTGGGCCTGGATGTGATAGCCGAAGGGGTGGAAACCGAAGCGCAGCATAAGCTGCTGTTGGGCAACGGTTGCCGGCACTTCCAGGGCTACCTGTTCGGCCGGCCGATGCCCCTGGCCGAGTTCCAGCGCTTGGCCGAGTGACCGGGGGCGCTCAACCCGGCTTGCGCCGCCCCGCCACCACCAGGGCCAGGCCCGCCAGCACGATCAGGGCCATGCCCAGCACTGCGCCGGGCTCGGGGAAATGGTCGAACAGCAACCAGCCGAGCAGCGCGGCGAAGACGATCTGCCCATAGCTGAACGGCGCCAGGGTGGCCGGCGCCGCGTAGCGGAACGCGTGGGTCAACAGCAGGTGGGCGAGCATACCGATCACCCCCAGCCCCAGCATCGACAGCAGGTGCGAGCCCTGCGGCGTGACCCAGAAGAACGGCAGCAGCAGGCTGACCAGCAGGGTATTGATCACCCCGGCGAGAAAATTGCTGGTGGTCGGGCTGTCGCACTCGCTGACCTTGCGCGTGAGCAATTGATAGAAGGCGAAGCAGAGCGCGGCGGACATGGGCCAGAGAATCGCCGGCGTGAACAGCGCGCTGCCGGGGCGAACTATGATCAGCACGCCAACGAAACCGGCGCTCACCGCCAGCCACTGGCCGCGCCCGACCCGCTCGCCCAGCAGCGGCACGGACAGCGCCGTCACCAGTAGCGGCGCCAGGAAGATCACCGCGGTGGCCTCGGCCAGCGGGACATAGCGCAAGCCGTTGACGAACAGCAGGCTGACGCCCAGCAGACAGAGCGCGCGCATGAACTGCAGCCCGGGCCGCTCGCTGCGCAACACCCGCAGGCCCTGGCGCGGCAGGAAGATCGCCGCCATCAGCAGGGTATGGGACAGGTAGCGGAACCAGGCCAACACCACCACCGGGTAGAGGGCGACCAGGTACTTGGCGATGGCATCGTGGCTGGTGAACAGGGTCACCGCCAGGAGCATCAGCAGAATCCCGCGCAAGGGCCGGTCAGGCACGCCAAGCGAAGGGGAGGAAGCGGACATCGGCATATTCCTGGGGTGGCGGCATAAGCCGCGCACCGAACGGACAAACGACGACGCCCTCCGGCCTACAGGCCGGGAGGGCGCCCCTTGGCGCAGAGGCTCCAGGCCGGCTTTAGTGATCCGCCACCGGTTCCTCCGACGCCGAATCCTGATACAGGGTGTAAGGCAGGATCAGCGTGTCGGCCACGACACTGAAGGGCAGGTCGATCAGCGCTATCGGCCAGAACGCCCGCAGGATGCCGGCATCCTCATCCGTCGCCACCGAGATCAGGTAGGCATCCACCCGCGTGCCGCAATACACCAGGCTGCCCGGGCAGTGGGGGTTCTCACTGAAGGTCTCGGCAAAGGTCGAACAACCGCTTAGCAGCCCTATCGAAGCAGCCAGACAGAACAGACGCATGGGATTTCCTTTCAGGCTCGGGCAGGACTCGATTGGCCCAAAGCA
>DATDTH010000473.1:0-2577 GCA_035290985.1 Pseudomonas sp.
AAGCGCGCGCGGTCAGGTCCTTCAACTCGGCTTCCTTCTCGGCGTCGAGGCCGCAGGGAATCCGGTACTGGGTGTCATTGGCCAGGTACTTGGCGTCGTAGTCGTAGAAGCTGTGGGGTGTGCCCAAGCCGATGGGCGGCAGCACCTGGCCACGCAACATGGCGATGGTGTACTCAGGGCCGGCGATCCACTGCTCGACCAGCACCTGGGCGTCGTACTGGCTGGCGGATTTCCAGGCCGCGATCAGCGCCTCGACCTCGTCGACCTTGGCCATGCCGATGCTCGAGCCTTCGTGGGCCGGCTTGACGATCAGCGGGAAACCGAGCTCGGCGGCCGCCGCACGGCAGTCGGCTTCGCTGGCCAGCACCGCGTGATTGGGTGTCGGCAGACCGAGGCTCAACCAGACGCGCTTGGTGCGCAGCTTGTCCATGGCCAGGGCCGAGGCCAGGATGCCGCTGCCGGTATAGGGGATGCCGGCGCATTCCAGCAGGCCCTGCATGGCGCCGTCTTCACCGCCGCGGCCGTGCAGCACAATAAAGGCCCGGTCGATTTTCTCGGCGGTCAGGCGATGCAGCAGGTCATCGCCAACATCCAGGCCGAAGGCATCCACGCCGGCCGACTGCAGGGCGTGCAGCACGGCCGCGCCGGATTTGAGCGAGACCTCGCGCTCGGCGCTCTTGCCGCCGAACAGCACGGCGACGCGACCGAAGACCTTGGGATCATGGGTGGAATGCAGACTCATTGCGGTTCACCTTGGGCACCGAACAAGGGGTGCTTGATCAATTGCGGAGCGACGCCGCCTATGTCGCCGGCGCCCTGGCAGAGCAGGATGTCGCCGGCACGCAGCAGCGGCCTGATGATCGGCGCGAGCTCGACGCCGCGCTCGACATAGATGGGGTCCAGCTGGCCGCGCTGGCGAATGCTGTGGCACAGGTGGCGGCTGTCGGCGCCGGGAATCGGGTCTTCGCCGGCCGGGTAGACTTCCAGCAGCAGCAACACCTTGGCGTCGCCCAGTACCTGGACGAAGTCGTCGTAGAGGTCGCGGGTACGGCTGAAGCGGTGCGGCTGGTAGACCATCACCAGGCGCCGCTCCGGCCAACCGCCGCGCACGGCCTTGATCACCGCCGCCACTTCCCGCGGGTGATGACCATAGTCGTCGACCAGCATCACGCTGCCGCCGTCCACCGGCAGATCGCCGTAGACCTGGAAGCGCCGGCCGACGCCCTGGAAGCCGGACAGGCCCTGGACGATGGCGGCATCCTCGATGCCTTCGTCCGTGGCGATGGCGATGGTCGCCAGGGCATTGAGCACATTGTGGTTGCCCGGCATGTTTACCGACACGCTCAGCGGCGCGCGGTCGCGACGCAGCACGGTGAAGTGGGTCTGCATGCCCTGCTGGCGCACGTCGATCGCGCGCACGTCGGCGTCCTCGGCGAAGCCGTAGGTCATGGTCGGCCGGGCGATCAGCGGCAGGATCTCGCGCACCACCGGATCGTCCACGCAGACCACCGCCAGGCCGTAGAACGGCAGGTTGTGCAGGAACTCGACAAAGGTCTTCTTCAGGACATTGAAGTCACCGCCATAGGTGCTCATGTGGTCCATGTCGATATTGGTGACCACCGAGACCATCGGCTGTAGGTGCAGGAAACTGGCGTCGCTCTCATCGGCCTCGGCGATCAGGTAACGGCTGGTGCCGAGCTGGGCATTGGTGCCCGCGGCATTCAGCCGGCCGCCGATGACGAAAGTCGGATCCAGGCCGCCGGCGGCGAACACCGAGGCCAGCAGGCTGGTGGTGGTGGTCTTGCCATGAGTGCCGGCGACGGCGATGCCGTGGCGGTAGCGCATCAGTTCGGCGAGCATCTCGGCCCGCGGCACCACCGGTATCCGTCGCTCCAGGGCGCGGGCGACTTCCGGGTTGGCGGTATTGATGGCGCTGGACACCACCAGCACATCGGCGTGCTCGACGTTTTCCGCCTGATGACCGACGAACAGCCTGGCGCCGAAGCTTTCCAGGCGCTCGGTCACGGCCGAGGCCTTGAGGTCGGAACCCGAGACCTGATAGCCGAGGTTGAGCAGCACCTCGGCGATGCCGCACATGCCGGCGCCGCCTATGCCGACGAAGTGGATACGGCGGATGCGGCGCATCTCCGGCTGCGGAAAGGCTTTGTGTTGTTCAACCACGGGCCACCTCCAGGCAGATATCGACGACGGTGCGGGTGGCATCGGGTTTAGCCAGGCGGCGGGCGGTGCTCGCCATGCGGTTCAGTCGTTCGGGCTGCATCAAAACCTCGGTCAGCTGCGCGGCCAGCGTGGCGGCATCAGTGGAGCGTTGCGGCAGAAGGACGGCGGCGCCCTCCTTCGCGAGATAATCGGCATTGCGGGTCTGGTGGTCGTCTATGGCATGGGGCAAGGGCAGCAGCAAGGACGGCAACCCGGCGGCCGCCAGCTCGCTGATGGTCAGGGCCCCGGCGCGGCACACCACCAGGTCGGCCCAGCCATAGGCCCCGGCCATGTCCTGGATAAAAGGCGCCACCTCGGCTTGGACCCCGACGGTCTGGTAACGCTCGCCGGTGATCT
>DATDTH010000474.1:0-7577 GCA_035290985.1 Pseudomonas sp.
TTCGGCTCGGGCGGCTTCAACCCCGAGGGCCTCCGCGTCGGCGATGCCGGCAAGCGCCAGGGCAAGGCGGTCAAGGTCTGGGACCAACGCGAATACAAGAACCTCGACGACCAGGTCGAGCTGGGCACGCGCAATATCAAGGTCGCCCTGCGCCGCCTGCGCAAGTTCGCCCGCCAGGGCGCCCAGGACGAACTGGACCTGGACGGCACCATCGACCACACGGCCAAGGACGGCGGCCTGCTGAATATCCAGATGCGCCCGGAGCGACGCAACGCGGTCAAGCTGCTGCTGCTGTTCGATATCGGTGGCTCGATGGACGCCCACGTCAAGGTCTGCGAGGAACTGTTCTCGGCCTGTAAGACCGAGTTCAAGCACCTGGAGTACTTCTACTTCCACAATTGCATCTACGAGTCGGTGTGGAAGAACAACCTGCGCCGCACCTCCGAGCGCATGTCGACCCAGGACCTGCTGCACAAGTATGGCGCCGACTACAAGGTGATCTTCGTCGGTGACGCGGCCATGGCGCCCTACGAAATCACCCAGGCCGGCGGCAGCGTTGAGCACTGGAACGAGGAACCGGGTTACGTCTGGATCAAGCGCTTTATGGAGAAGTACAAGAAACTGGCGTGGATCAACCCCTACCCCAAGGACACCTGGAACTACACCGCCTCGACCAATATCGTCCGCGAACTGGTCAACGAGCAGATGTACCCCCTGACCCTTAGCGGCCTAGAAGAAGGCATGAAGTTTCTGTCCAAGTAAAGAGCCAGCGAGGTTGATGTAGGAGCCCCGGCCTATGGGGTTCCGCAGCGCTTCGGCGAAACCCACTGCCCCGAATTGCGCTCCGCGTTGGCGGGTTACGCCGCGCGGCGGGTGCGGCATGCTGTGCCAGACCTGCTATCTGCGCGGCTAACACCGCCCTACGGGGAAACGCTTCGGCGAAACTTGTGGGTCAGGATGCAACGGGGCCCCCGTAGGGTGCGCTGTGCGCACCGCAGCGCTTCGGCGAAACCCGCTGCCCTCCCGTACGATCCGCGGGGGCGCCTAGATCCGGGACAAGTCCGTGGTTTCGATACGAGATCCTAGCTATTTCCAATGCCGGGCCGCGACCTTCTGGTCCCGGCCCAGGCCGACCAGGTGGCCGAGCAGCAGCAACAGGCTTTCCACCAGCCAGGCCAGCAGCAAGGCGCAGCCGATGCCCCAGGCGATGGCGTCGGGCACCAGCAGCACCTGATAGCGGTAGGCCTGGTAGGTTTCGACCAGCAGTTCACGGTCGGCCGCCACCGCCACATGCCAGACCCGGGCATACCAGGGACCCTGCATGGCCTGCCACTCGCGCTCCCAGCGACTGGCGCGGCCGAGCAGCAGGTTCAGGCTGTCCGCATCGCTGCGCATCACCGGATCGTCGCTGACCCGGTAATGGGCCACCAGGGCCTCCATATCGCCCTTGAAGAAACGCTGGGCCGTGTCGCGAAAGCCCTTCAATCCCTCCCCGGATTCCAGCCGGTGGGCCTCGACCCGGTCGCCATAATCCTGTACGAAGCCCGGCACCTGGATGCCGACCAGCAGGCCCAAGGCGAACAGGCCCAATCGCAGATAACTTCTCAGCACGTCCTTCCCCTTCTTGTTTTCAGGCGTTCAGCTCTGCCCACGGGCCACGCATTCGCCCAGCCGCCACAGGCTCCATTCGCCCGGCCGGTACAGGGTCCAGGTCTCGTTCGCAGTCAGGGGTTCGGTGGCCAGCACCGTCACCACATCCTTGGGCGTGGTCTCCGCCTGGAAGTCCACGGTCACATCCGCATCCTTGAGGCGCGCCGGCCCGAAAGGCGCGCGCCGGGTGATCTGGGCCAGCTTGGTGGAGCAGAAGGCGAACAGCCAGTCGCCATCGCTGAGCAGGCAGTTGAACACGCCCTTCTGGCGGTACTGGGCGCAGGCATTGACCAGCACGGGCAACAACACATGCACCGACACGGGTTCGGGACAGGCCTTGCGTACCCGATTGAGCAAATCGCAGAACGCCGCCTCGCTGTCGGTGTCACCCACCGGCCGGTAAAAGCCCGGGGCCGGCTGGAAATCCGTCAACTGGCCATTATGGGCGAAGCACCAGTTGCGCCCCCACAGCTCGCGCACGAAGGGGTGGGTGTTGGCCAGGCAGACCCGCCCGACATTGGCCTGGCGGATATGGCCGATCACCACTTCGCTCTTGATCGGGTAGCGCTGCACCAACTGCGCCACTTCCGACTCGCTGCTCGCTTGCGGGTCCTGGAACAGGCGCAGGCCGCGGCCTTCGTAGAAGCCAATGCCCCAGCCATCGCGGTGCGGGCCGGTGCGGCCGCCACGTTGCATCAGCCCGGTGAAGCTGAAGACGATATCGGTGGGCACATTGGCACTCATGCCGAGCAGTTCACACATGCTTCAACACCCTTGTTTCAGGGCGTCGCGCAGCAACCCGGCCTCGATGGCCAGGCGCTCCTGCAGCGCCCGCCGGCCGAACGGTAGAAAGCGCGTCAACAGCCGCCAGACCAGCTTGGGCAGGTCGCCGGCGCTGCGTGGAACCAGGTGCAGGTGCAGGTGCGGCACATGCTGGTTGGAGGCCGGCCCGTCGTTGATCACCAGGTGGATGCCCTGGCGCCCATAGCCGGCCACGCGCAAGGCATGGGCGACCCGTTCGGCGAGTGGCAACAGGCGCTCCCGTGCCGGCGCCGACAGGTCGTGCAGATAAGGGGCATGTTCACGGCTGATGACCAGCACATGGGCCGGACGCATGGGGAAGATATCCAGCAGGACGAGATAGTGCTCGTCCTCATGCAGCAGATGGGCCGGCAACGAGCCGGCGGCGATGGCACAGAACACGCAGTCCATGGACACTCCTTGATCGCGGATCGCCCATGCTGAACGGCTGGCGACGGCGGTGCAAGCCTCGTCGGCAATTAGCCGTGCCAGAGGTCTCTAGAGACGCGGCTCGATGCGCAGGCGACGGTCGCCATTGTGGTCCAGGCGGGTATCGACCGCGGGGGCCGGATCGCGATCCATCAATTCGCGCAAGGTTGGCTCGTCGGCGGCGATAGGCGCATGCCCGGGTTGACGCTGGCGCCACCAGCGCACCAGCAACCAGCGCAGGACGGCGAACACCAGGTACAGGGCCAGGCCGATCAGACCGTACATGGCCAGATCGGCCACCGCCCGCCAGACGTTGTCGCCGACCTTGAACAGCAGGTCCAGGGCGGTGATGGCGATGGCCGGAGCGAACAGCTCCTTGGTCGGTTCGATGATGGTCGGGGTCAGCAGCAGCACGGCCATCAGCAGGCGCAGCGGCTCGCGCAGGTAACGCCACATCCAGCCGGTCATGCGGAACCAGACCAGCAGACAACCCAGCGCGGCGACGCCGTAAGCGGACCAGGCAAGCAGATAATCGTGTTCAGTCATAGAGTGGGAACATGGCGGGGCTGGCAAAGGGGCGCTTATGATAACGGCTTTTCGCCGGCCCGGCGCCCCTGCCGTCACCCCGTCGAGCGCGTCCGCCCTTCTGCCTAGAGATCGCCCCCATGCCGCACGCCGCCGCCCCTCGCCCTCCCGTCGCCCCGCGCGAGGCCGGTCCCGACCCCTACCGCTGGCTGGAACAACGCGACACGCCGGCGGTGCTGGATTACCTGAAGGCCGAGAACGCCTACCTGGAGGCCGAGCTGTCCGACCAGGTGGAGCTGCGCGAAAGCCTGTTCCAGGAGATCAAGGGCCGCATCCGCGAGACCGACCTGTCGCTGCCCTCGCCCTGGGGCCCCTATCTCTACTACCAGCGCACCAACGCCGGGGACGAATACCCGCGGCACTACCGCTGCGCCCGCCCGGCCGGCGATTCGCTGGCGGTGGACGAGGCGAGCGAACAGCTGTTGCTCGATCCCAACGCCCTGGCCGACGGCGGCTTTCTCGCCCTGGGCGCCTTCAGCATCAGCCCCGACCATGCCCGCCTGGCCTACAGCCTGGACACCAGCGGCGAGGAGGTCTACCAGCTGTATGTGAAGGAATTGGCCAGCGGCCTGATCACCGCCCTGCCCTTCGAGGACTGCGACGGCAGCATGACCTGGGCCAACGACAGCCAGACCCTGTTCTTCGGCGAACTGGACGACACCCACAGGCCGCACAGGCTCTACCGCCATCGCCTGGGCGAGGCGATGGCCGCACTGGTGTTCGAGGAAGCCGACGGACGCTTCTTTCTGCACTGCTACCGCAGCAGCTCCGAGCGCCAACTGGTGCTGTTGCTCGGCAGCAAGACCACCAGCGAAGCCTGGGTGCTGGACGCCGAGACGCCCGAGGGCGAGTTCCGCTGCCTGGCGCCGCGTGAGGAAGGTCATGAGTACGACGTCGACCACGGCAAGCTCGACGGCGACTGGACCTGGCTGATCCGCAGCAACCAGACCGGCATCAACTTCGCCCTGTTCGCGGTCAAGGAAAGCCAGGCCCAGGGCGACGCTCCCCGCCGCGCCTTGTGGCAGCCGCTGCGCGCCCACGACGACGCGGTGATGCTCGAAGACCTCAGCCTGAACAGCAACGCCCTGATCCTCAGCCTGCGCGAAGGAGGCCTGCCGATCATCGAGGTTCATGCCCAGGGCCAGGCGCCGGCGCGCGTGCAGCTACCGGACGCCGCCTACAGCCTGCATGTGCAGGACAGCCTGGAATTCGACAGCCCGGTGATCCGCCTGCGCTACGAGGCGCTCAACCGCCCCGCCCAGGTGCGCCAGTTGCACCTGTGCAGCGGCGAGCAGACCGTGCTGAAGCAGACCCCGGTGGAAGGCCCCTTCGACCCCGAGGCCTATGTCAGCCAGCGCCTCTGGGCCACCGCCACGGACGGCACCCAGGTGCCCATCAGCCTGGTGGCCCGGCGCGACGTGCTGCGCCACCCCGCTCCGCTCTACCTCTACGGTTACGGCGCCTACGGCGAGAGCCTCGACCCCTGGTTCTCCCACGCCCGTCTGAGCCTGCTGGATCGCGGCTTCGTCTTCGCCATCGCCCATGTGCGCGGCGGCGGCGAGCTGGGCGAGGCCTGGTACCGCGCCGGCAAGCTGGAACACAAGGCCAACAGCTTTCACGACTTCATCGCCTGCGCCGAACACCTGATCGCCAGCAGCTATACCCGCCCGCAACAGCTCGCCATCAGCGGCGGCAGCGCCGGCGGCCTGCTGATAGGGGCCGTACTCAACCTGCGCCCGGAGCTGTTCGCCGCGGCCATCGCCGAAGTGCCATTCGTCGATGTGCTCAACACCATGCAGAACCCCGACCTGCCGCTGACCATCACCGAATACGACGAATGGGGCGATCCCCACGAGCCCGAGGTGTACGAGCGGATCAAGGGCTACGCGCCCTACGAGAACGTCAGGCCCCAGGCCTACCCGGCCCTGCTGGCGGTCGCCGGCTACAACGACAGCCGGGTGCAATACTGGGAAGCCGCCAAATGGGTGGCCAAGCTGCGCGCCAGCAAGACCGATAACAACCTGCTGCTGCTCAAGACCGAACTGGGCGCCGGTCACGGCGGCATGAGCGGACGCTACCAGGCCCTGCGCGACGTGGCGCTGGAGTATGGTTTCCTCTTAAAGGTGCTCAGCCGTATTGATCGCGAGAAATAACCCGTGCAGAACCTGCTCTATCGTTGGCTGCTGTTGATCGGCCTGGGCCATGTGGCACTGGGGGTGGTGCTGGCTTTCACCGCCCAGCTGCCAATCGCCATGCCCTACTTCCAGTACCTCTATGACAGTGTCGGCGCCAGCCAGGCACCGTCACCCGAGCAACATGCCCTGCTGACCACCATGGTGCGCCTGTTCGGGCCCACGGTAGCCAGCTGGGGCCTACTCTTCAGCCTGCTGGTGCACCTCTACCGCGAGCACGGCCACCGTTTGATCAAACCCATGCTGTTTATCGCCCTGCTGCTCTGGTGCGTACTCGACAGCGGCATTTCCGCCTATTACGGCATCCTTGCCCATGTTTACCTGAACACGGCGGCGATGCTGTCGATTGCCGTGCCGTTGCTGGCCTTGCGTTCCACCCACAAGGCCTAGCCATGGTTGATCCAGCTGTTTCGCCGGATGTCCTGTCCGCCTCAAACCAAGGGTGCATCGATCCCGGACCAGGCGGATAATTAGATCTTCGTTTATGCCCTTGAGGAGTGATCATGGCGCAAAGCTCACAGCTGATCGGTGCTATCCGCGACATGCTGATGGACTGCGGCCTGTTCGCGACCCTGCTGCCGGCGGAGGCTCATACGGCGGCCGGCTATTTCAGCATCAGCAAGATCGATGCGGGCAGTGTGATTTTCCAGGAAGGCGATGCCGGAACCTTTATGTGCATCCTCCACCAGGGCAGCGTTTCGGTGCGCAAGACCACGTCAAGCGAGCAGACGGTGGAATTCGCCACGCTGCGCCAGGGCCGAGCCTTTGGCGAGATGGCGGTGCTCGACGGCGAGCGGCGTTCCGCCACCTGCGTGGCGGCCAGCGAATGCACCCTGCTGATTCTGGCCAAGGACTCCCTGGACAAGATGCTGCAGGAGGCCCCACGCCCCGCTGCCAAGGTGATACGCGCCATCGCGGTGAGCCTGTCCAAGCGCCTGCGCATGGCCGATGGGCAATTGGTCGAACGGCAGGTCTAACAGGCGGACGGCTGGGTGAGGCGACGAGTAGACATGCTTCACCTTGCCTTCTTGGGAGGCAATTGCCCAGTCAGGGTTGTAGTTGCCGACCAGGGTCGGAATTAAGAAGCTCTTCGGCAGCTTGGCGTACACCGCCACCTCGGTACCGGCATCCAACGCCTAAACGAATTTCCGCTCGTGGTACTTGGCTTCGAATACCTTACTGAAATCGTCGCGCGGCTTCTCGGCGGTGAAGATGTCGGAGCTGTGGGTCTCGTCCACCGGATCGTAAATAATGTGCTCAACGATGGCCGTGGCATTCTGCTCGTGGATCAAGGTACCGGCCCTGGAGATAAAGTCTTCCGGGTTGGTCTTGTACTGAACACGGCAACATTCAAGCGCTTGAGAATGCTGGCAATGGTGCTATTTCAGTTTCATGCGCAATTCCTGACCGACACAAAGGCTCGCACGCGAAAAATAAAGCCAAAGCCTTTTGAATCAGCTGCTTACCAGAAATTTATTCTGCATTTATCTTGCAAGGCAGCACGATTTATTATGCATTTATTCTGCAAGCACCCAGCGCGGTGCCTTAGGCTCTGGGCGGCATACTCCGGAGAGGTTGTTATGCCCCAGCATCTGCATCGTCCGCGGGTAGCTTGGGTGCATGCTTGGCGATTTTCTTTTCTTCCGACTTCACCCGACGCTCCAGCTTGCGAATATCCTCTTCGGCCGGCAGCTCTTCAGGCTTGATACCGCGCTGATCCAGCATGCCGCGCACGCTCAGGTTGTTTTGCACATGCTCTTGGGTAATCGCCGGCTCACCCTGCAAATCAGCCTGCAGCACATTGTGATTGGTCATCTCGGTTGCCAGGTTCTTGGCGGCGATGGTCAAGGTCGGCAGGAAGTCCGCCAGCGGGCGCGTTTTGACGATGCCATAACGATCTTTCATGACCTGGGTGCTCTT
>DATDTH010000475.1:0-7618 GCA_035290985.1 Pseudomonas sp.
CAGCGCGCCGTCACCCCCGGCCAGTCGGTGGTCTTCTATGAGGGTGAAATCTGCCTGGGCGGCGGTGTGATCGAAGTCGCCGAACCCTGGACCAGCAAGGAAAAACGGGCATGACCCCGATTCAAGAGCAACTGGTGGCCCTGGGCGCCGTGTTCCAGGCCGCCGTGCTGGCGGACAAGCTGGCCCGCACCGGCCAGATCAGCGAAGCCGCCCTGGGCTGCATGCTCGGCAGCTTGCTGGTGCGCGACCCGAAGAACACCCTGGAGGTCTACGGCGGCGACGACCTGAACCTGCGTGACGGCTACCGTGCCCTGCTCAGCGCCCTGGAGCGCGATCCGGCCAGCCTCCAACGCGACCCCCTGCGTTACGCCCTCTCCCTGCTCGGTCTGGAGCGCCAGTTGGCCAAGCGCGACGACCTGCTGGAATTGATCGGCAAACGCCTGGACCAGATCCAGCAGCAGGTACAGCATTTCGGCCTGACCCACGAGAACGTGATAGCCGCCAGCGGCGGCCTCTACCAGGACACCCTCAGTACCTTTCGCCAACGCATCCAGGTGCAAGGCGACATGCGCCACCTGCAGCAGGCGAGCAATGCCGCGAAGATCCGCGCCATGCTCCTGGCCGGCATCCGCTCGGCGCGCCTGTGGCGGCAACTGGGCGGCCATCGCTGGCAGCTGCTGTTCAGCCGCGGCAAGCTGCTCAAGGAACTGCAGCCCATGCTGCGCGGCGACGCATGACCGCCCCCGCCGCTCAGCGCACGGTCAAACCCCTGCAGGGCGCCGCGCTGCTGGCGCTCTCGGCCTTGCTCTTCGCCCTGATGGGCGTCGGCATCCGCGAAGCCTCGGTCACGGTCAACAACGAGTCGGTGGTATTTTTCCGCAACCTGGTCGGCGTGCTGTTTTTCCTGCCGCTGATCCTGGCCCGCGGCACCGCCCCGCTGCGCACCCTGCGCCTGAGGTCCCACCTCTGGCGCACCGGCTACGGCCTGGCGGCCATGTACTGCTTCTTCTATGCCATCGCCCACCTGCCACTGGCCGACGCCATGCTGTTTACCTATTCGGCCCCGGTCTTCACCCCACTGATCGCCCGCTGGTGGCTGAAGGAGCCCCTGACCCGACGCATGCTCGTCACCACGGCGATCGGCCTGGTCGGCGTGCTGCTGGTGGCCAAACCCTCCACGGCCCTGCTCGACAGCCAGGCGTTGATCGGCCTGGCCGCCAGCCTGCTGGCCGCCTTCGCGTTCGTCTCGATCCGCGAGATGAGCGACACCGAGCCGGCCTTTCGCATCGTCTTCTACTTTTCCCTGTTCAGCGCCCTGCTCTCCGCGGTGCCGCTGACCTGGGCCTGGCAACCCCTGCAGAGCCACGACCTGTGGCTGCTGCTGGGCATCGGCCTGCTCGCCACCACCAGCCAGTTGCTGATGTCCAAGGCCTATGGCTTGGCGCCCCCGGGCCTGATCGGGCCCTTCGCCTACCTGGCCATCGTCTTCGCCGGCATCATCGCCTGGTTGCGCTGGGGCGAGGCTCCGGACACCAGCTCCCTGCTCGGCGCGCTGCTGATTTTCGCCGCCAGCCTGTTGTCGATCCCCCGACGACGGACCCGATAGCGATCCGACGGAACGGGTCAGACGCCCATTTTTCATGTATGATTCGCCCCCTTTTCGTTGCCCGACTGTCCGAGAATGCCCTCCATGCTGCTCTCCTCGCTCACCGCGGTTTCCCCTGTCGACGGCCGTTACGCCGGCCGAACCAGCGCCCTGCGTCCGATTTTCAGCGAATACGGCCTGATCCGTTTCCGTGTCATGGTCGAGGTTCGCTGGCTCCAACGCCTGGCGGCCCATAACGGCATTCCGGAAGTCGCGCCTTTCTCCGACGAAGCCAACGCCCTGCTCAACACCCTGGTCGACGACTTCCAGCTGGCCCATGCCGAGCGCGTCAAGGAAATCGAGCGCACCACCAACCACGACGTCAAGGCCGTGGAATACCTGCTCAAGGAGCAGGTGGCGAAGCTGCCGGAACTGGCCAAGGTCAGCGAGTTCATCCACTTCGCCTGCACCAGCGAGGACATCAACAACCTGTCCCACGCCCTGATGCTGCGCGAAGGCCGCGACACCGTGCTGCTGCCGCTGATGCGCCAGCTGGCCGGCGCCATCCGCGAGCTGGCCGTGCGCCACGCCGAAGTGCCGATGCTCTCGCGCACCCACGGCCAACCCGCCTCGCCGACCACCCTGGGCAAGGAGCTGGCCAACGTGGTCTATCGCCTGGAGCGGCAGATCGCCCAGGTTGCCGGCGTACCGCTGCTGGGCAAGATCAACGGCGCCGTGGGCAACTACAACGCCCACCTGTCGGCCTACCCGGACGTCGATTGGGAAGCCAACGCCCAGGCATTTATCGAGCAGGAACTGGGCCTGGGCTTCAACCCCTACACCACCCAGATCGAGCCCCACGACTACATCGCCGAGCTGTTCGACGCGGTCGCCCGCTTCAACACCATATTGATCGACTTCGATCGCGATATCTGGGGCTACATCTCCCTCGGCTATTTCAAGCAGCGCACCATTGCCGGCGAAATCGGTTCCTCAACCATGCCGCACAAGGTCAACCCAATCGACTTCGAGAACTCCGAAGGCAACCTGGGGATCGCCAACGCCCTGCTCCAGCACCTGGCCAGTAAACTGCCGGTGTCCCGCTGGCAGCGCGACCTGACCGACTCCACCGTGCTGCGCAACCTGGGCGTGGGCTTCGCCCACAGCCTGATCGCCTACGAGGCCAGCCTCAAGGGCATCAGCAAGCTGGAACTGAACGAGGCGCGCATCGCCGCCGACCTGGATGCCTGCTGGGAAGTCCTGGCCGAGCCGATCCAGACCGTGATGCGCCGCTACGGCGTGGAAAACGCCTACGAGAAGCTCAAGGAGCTGACCCGCGGCAAGGGCATCAGCGCCGAGGCCCTGCAGACCTTTATCGACGGCTTGGAGATCCCGGCCGACGCCAAGGTCCAGCTGCGCGCCCTGACCCCCGCCGGGTACGCCGGCAACGCCGCCGCACAGGCCAAGCGCGTCTGACCGCCAATGCCCTCTGCACGCCCGGCTGCGCCGGGCGTTTTTATTTATGGGTTTAGATCGATTTCAAGGGCTTAGTTATGAATGCTGA
This sequence comes from Pseudomonas sp., assembly GCA_035290985.1. Lineage (GTDB taxonomy): Bacteria > Pseudomonadota > Gammaproteobacteria > Pseudomonadales > Pseudomonadaceae > Aquipseudomonas. The sequence goes on from DATDTH010000475.1 coordinate 3,150, forward strand.
TACTCCTCTGCAACTCCTGGGCGGCCTCACCGCACGGGTCTTCCTGCGCGACTACTGGCAGAAGAAACCCCTGCTGATCCGCCAGGCGATCCCCGACTTCGAGAGCCCGATCAGCGCCGACGAACTGGCCGGCCTGGCCCTGGAAGAGGAAGTCGAATCGCGCCTGGTCCTCGAACACGGCGAACGCCCCTGGGAGTTGCGCCGTGGCCCGTTCGCCGAGGAGGACTTCCAGACCCTGCCCGAGCGCGATTGGACCCTGCTGGTGCAGGCGGTCGACCAGTTCGTACCGGAAGTGGCCGACCTGCTGCAGCACTTCCGCTTCCTGCCGAGCTGGCGCATCGACGATGTGATGATCAGCTTCGCCACCCCGGGCGGCGGCGTGGGTCCGCACTTCGACAACTACGACGTATTTCTGCTGCAGGGCCAGGGACAGCGGCGCTGGCGGATCGGCCAGATGTGCGATGCCGAGAGCCCACTGCTGGAACATGGCGACCTGCGCATCCTGGCCCACTTCGAACAAACAGACGAATGGGTGCTCGAGCCCGGCGACATGCTCTACCTGCCCCCACGTCTGGCTCACTACGGCACTGCCGAGGACGACTGCATGACCTATTCCGTGGGCTTTCGCGCCCCCAGCGCCGCCGAGGTGCTGACCCATTTCACCGATTTCCTCGGCCAGTTCCTCCCCGACGAAGAGCGCTACAGCGACGCCGGTGCCGCGCCCAGCAGCGACCCGCACCAGATCCAGCGCGACTCCCTGGACCGCCTCAAGGCCCTGCTGGCCGAACATATGAGCGACGAACGCCTGCTGATGACCTGGTTCGGTCAGTTCATGACAGAACCACGCTACCCCGAGCGGGTCGCCGGCACCGAACTGGACGAAGCCGAACTGTTCGGCGGCCTGCAGGAAGGCGCCGTGCTGGTGCGCAATCCCAGCGCCCGCCTGGCCTGGTCGGAAGTCGGCGAAGACCTGGTGCTGTTCGCCAGCGGCCAGAGCCGCCTGCTCTCGGCCAGCCTGCGCGACCTGCTCAAGCTGATCTGTTCGGCCGACGCGTTACATGCGGAAAACCTCGGCCCATGGCTGACGGACGACGAGGGGCGTAATCTGCTACTGGAATTGGTTAAACAGGGAAGCCTGGAGTTTGCAGATGAATGAGATCCAGATCCGCATCGCCGATTGGCAGAAGGACAATGCCGATCTGCGCCGTATCCGGGAGAAGGTGTTCATCGCCGAGCAGGCGGTGCCACCGGAACTGGAGTGGGATGCCGATGATGCCAGCGCCATCCACTTTTTGGCCCTGGACGGCGACTATGCGATTGGCACCGCACGCCTGCTGCCGGACGGGCATATCGGCCGCGTGTCGGTGCTCAAGGACTGGCGCGGCCTGAAAGTCGGTGATGCGCTGATGCAGGCGGTGATCACCGAGGCCGAACGCCTGGACCTCAAGCAGCAGAAGCTCAGCGCCCAGGTACAGGCCACGGCCTTCTACGAGCGCCTGGGTTTCGAGATCGTCAGCGGCGAGTTTCTCGACGCCGGCATTCCCCATGTCGACATGGTGCGCCACAGCAGCTGAGGTCAGAATGATCGCCGACAACGCCCCGCCCGGAAATACCGACCCGGACGGCGAGTCTCTCGACTTGCCGGCCATCGAATTCCAGTCACCGGGGCGTTTCCAGGTGCGCAACCCCGAACCCCAGCTGCCGCAACCCGAAGCCTGGGAACCGGCACCCTTCGTGCTCGGCAGTCACGGGCCGCTGGAGCGCTTCGACACGGCGAGCGAGGCCCGCGCCCATGCCCTGGCCTTGCTGCAGCAGGCGCGGCGCAGCCTGTGCCTGTACAGCCCGGACCTCGAACCCTGGCTGTACCACCACAGCAGCATCCTCGAAGCCTGCACCCGCTTCCTCCTGGCCCACCCGCAGAATCGCCTGCGCATCCTGCTGCGCGATGTCGGCACAGCGGTCAAGGATGGCCATCGCCTGCTCAGCCTGTCGCGCCGCCTGCCGAGCCACTGCCAGATCCGCAAGCTGCACCCCGAGCACCCCAACGAAGCGGTCGCCTTCCTCCTGGCCGACGCCAAGGGGTTTCTGCTGCGCCCGGAACCGGATCAATTTGCCGGCTACACCCTCTACCACGACCCGGGCCGCGCCCGCCTGCGCCAGGTCCAGTTCGACCAGGCCTGGGACAGCAGCCTGAGCGACCCCGACCTGCGGAGTTTTCTACTGTGAGTACACGCGCCCTGCTCGCCACCCTGGTGCTTGGTTTCAGTCTGTCCCTACAGGCCGCCACCGAAGTCATTCCACTCAACTACCGCACCGCCGAGGACGTGCTGCCCGTGGTGCAGTCGGTACTGGGCCATGAGGGCCGCGTCAGCCCCTACGGCAACCAGCTGATCGTCAACGCCGAGCCGGCGAAGATCCAGGAGATTCGTCAACTGCTCGAACAACTGGATACCCAGCCCAGGCGCCTGCTGATCACGGTCGACACCAACGAAGCCAGCAGCGGTGACAACCGGGGTTATCGGGTGAACGGCTCGGCCAGCGTCGGCGGAGTCGAGATCGAGACCGGCCAGGGCGAGCGTCACGGCCGCGACAGCGTGCGGATCATCAACCGCAGCACCGACAGCCGCAGCGGCGGCACCCAGCAGGTGCAGGCCACCGAAGGCTATCCGGCGCTGATCCAGGTCGGCCAGAGCGTGCCGCTCACCAGCTACAGCCGCGACGCCTATGGCCAGGTCCAACCAAACACCCAATACCGCAACGTCACCCGCGGTTTTTACGTCACCGCCAGCCTCACCGGCCAGGTGGTGCATGTCAGCATCAGCAGCAACAACGACCGCCTCAGCCAGTCGCAGCCCGGCGCGATCGACATCCAGAGCACCGACACCCGGGTCAGCGGCCGGCTCGGCGAGTGGCTCAGCCTGGGCGGCGTCAGTGAAGAAAGCCAGGGCGAGCAGCGCGACATCCTGCAACAGCGCTCCACCCAGGGCCGCGACGACATGAGCCTGCGCCTGAAGGTCGAAACCCTCGACTGAGGACGGGCCGGTCGCCCTCTGCGACTTATGTAGTAGTAGAAAAAAAGCACTACAAAATAATTGACGAACGCTTGTTTGAACGTGCATCATTATCTCGCTCCCGCTAATCAGGGGCCCTGGAATGGGGCCTCCGGATCGCGCTCTGACCTACCGACCTGAGCCGATTCGTGTTGTGTCGCCCACAAGGCCGTTCGACGAGGTTGCGACTGGAACGAAGTTGTCCTGAGGGACGGGGAAGCGTTTTAGCGTATCAGCACGATCGACAGACTCTGTTTGACGAGTCGCCCAACGGCAGCCACGAGCCGGCAAGCGTCACCTCCAGCGAATGTCATCCCACTGTTCGTCATCTGCCCGCCCGCCTTTCGGATTCACGCTCGTCCCGGTCCTCTCTCGATGTTCTGCAGTGTGCCGCCCAACCTCGGTTTTTGGTGGGGAATTCGTGCTCAAGCAATCACATACCTTGAAGGATTGACCATGTCAGCTTATCAAAACGACATTAAGGCCGTTGCCGCTCTGAAAGAAACAGCCGGCAGCAGCTGGAGCGCCATCAACCCTGAGTCCGTCGCTCGCATGCGCGCTCAGAATCGCTTCAAGACCGGTCTGGAAATCGCTCAGTACACTGCCGACATCATGCGCAAAGACATGGCCGAGTACGATGCTGACTCCTCCGTCTACACCCAGTCCCTGGGTTGCTGGCATGGTTTCATCGGTCAGCAGAAGCTGATTTCGATCAAGAAGCACCTGAAGACCACCGACAAGCGCTACCTCTACCTGTCGGGCTGGATGGTTGCTGCTCTGCGTTCGGATTTCGGTCCGCTGCCGGATCAGTCCATGCATGAGAAAACTTCGGTTTCCGGCCTGATCGAAGAGCTGTACACCTTCCTGCGCCAGGCTGATGCCCGCGAACTGGACCTGCTGTTCAGCGCCCTGGACGCCGCCCGCGCCGCTGGCGACAAAGTCAAGGCCGACGAAATCCAGGCCCAGATCGACGGCTACGAGACTCACGTCGTACCGATCATCGCCGACATCGATGCTGGCTTCGGTAACCCGGAAGCCACCTACCTGCTGGCCAAGAAGATGATCGAAGCCGGTGCGTGCTGCATCCAGATCGAAAACCAGGTGTCCGACGAGAAGCAGTGCGGCCACCAAGACGGTAAAGTCACCGTGCCACACGCTGACTTCCTGGCCAAGATCAACGCTGTTCGCTACGCATTCCTCGAGCTGGGCATCGACAACGGCGTGATCGTTGCGCGTACCGACTCCCTGGGTGCTGGCCTGACCAAGCAGATCGCCGTGACCAACGCCCCTGGCGACCTGGGTGACCAGTACAACTCCTTCCTGGATTGCGAAGAAGTCTCCGCTGCCGACCTGAACAACGGCGACGTGGTTCTGAACCGCGGTGGCAAGCTGCTGCGTCCCAAGCGCCTGCCGTCCAAC